>CAYPHN010000053.1:2928-14192 GCA_964410265.1 uncultured Flavobacteriaceae bacterium
CCATAGCTATTATTAGTTATATCACTTTTATTGGAACTATTATTGCTTTTATAATGAATCAAAGCAAGCAAAATTATTTTGCCTCCTTTCACATTAGGCAGGCAATAGGTTTGGGTTTATTGAGCTTTACAGTTTCCTTATTGAAAAATTATTTGAACCTAGGGCTAGCAGGTTCAATTTTGGGTTTTGCTGTTTTAGGTCTATGGCTATTCGGTCTTATAGGAGCTATCCAAGGGGAAGAAAAAAAAATACCCCTTTTGGGAGATCAATTTCAAGAATGGTTTAAAAATATTGGATAGCCAATTGCTATTAATCGAATAAATACTTTTCTTAATTATTTACTTACAATAATTATATTCAAAATTTAATTCAACAATTGTATTAATGACAAATTTTGCCTTAGAATATCTAATTCGCCGTCCAAAAATAGAAAGTGAAAATCCACCTATGCTCATCATGCTGCATGGTTATGGCAGTAATGAACAAGATTTATTTTCATTTGCCGATGAATTACCCGATGAGTTATTAATTATTAGCGCCAAGGCACCTCTAAGTTTGGGTTTTGGAAGTTATGCCTGGTATACCATACATTTTGACAGTGCGGATGCCAGTAAATTTTCAGATATACCTGAGGCCAAAAGTGCTTTGTCAAAAATCGCGCTTTTTATTGACGAAATGATCCATGCATATCATGTTGACACTAAGAAAATATTTCTTTTTGGATTTAGCCAAGGTACTATTTTAAGTACAGCCTTTGCATTAAATCACCCTAATATAATTAGCCATGTAATCGCTTTAAGCGGATGTGTAAATGAAGAATTATTAGAAACTGATTTTGACAAGAATAATTTTAGCAATTTAGATTTTTTTGTTTCTCACGGATCCGTCGACCAAGTAATACCGGTAGATTGGGCAAGAAAAACTCCTGCATTTTTAAATAAGCTACAAATTAAGAATTCTTATCAGGAATATGCTGTAGGCCATGGTGTTGCACCGCAAAATTTTCATGATTTAAATGCCTGGATTAAAGATCGATTGTAAAATTTAGAATCATCAAAATAAGTAAATAATATCTTTTGCTTATCAAAATTTTGTAGTTTCGTATACAACAAAATTTACACCCTTTTTTTATGAAATATTATCTTAGATATTTAACGTTACAGCTAATAATAGTAAGTTTATTGTCCTGTGAAAAGGCCGAGAAAGGCCTGAGCAATTTCAATAATATAAGTAGTCAAATAAGAAAAGAATATACTCCTGATAAAAGAGTAGCCATATTCAATATTACCATTAGTTCAGAAAAAAACGCTATTGTTTTAAAAGGTGAATCCGATCAACCAAAAGCAGTTGAAGAACTAAAACAAAAAGTGCTTCAAACCGGTTCGAAATTAATAGATAGTATCAAAATATTACCAGATGAAAGTGTTGGTGAGACAAAATACGCTGTAGTTAATAATTCGGTTGCCAATATAAGGTCACAAGACAAACACTCCGGTGAATTAGCTACACAAGCAGTATTAGGTACCGGTTTAAGAGTCTTGAAAATAAAAGGTGACTTTTTTTTGGTTCAAACACCTGATGCATATATTTCATGGGTTGATCATGGTGGTGTAACTTTAATGAACCAAAATGAATATTTAAAATGGACCCAAGCTTCAAAAATAATATTTACAAGCAATACAGGATATGTTTATAAAAAAAATGATGATAGTTCAAATAAAGTAAGTGATATTGTTTTGGCCTCCCAACTAATATTATTGTCAGAAGAAAATAACTTTTATAAAGTACAATATCCCGACAAGAGAATTGGCTATGTTAAAAAATCGGAAAGCTCCTTATATAGTTATTGGATTGATAAGGTAGAACCGAATGGTGAATTGATTGAGGCTTATGCGCGTGATTTTTTAGGCGCACCTTATCTATGGGGAGGTACTTCTACCAAAGGAATGGATTGTAGCGGTTTTACAAAAACCGTTTATTTGATGAATGGCTTTATTATTCCTAGAGATGCATCTCAACAAATAAATGCTGGGACAAACATAGATCCCGATCTAAAATTTGAAAACTTAAAAAAAGGAGATTTAATGTTTTTTGGCAAAAAAGCGACCGCCGATAAAAAACAAAAAGTTACCCATGTAGGCATTTGGTTAGGAAATGGTACAGGTGAATTTATCCACGAATCCAAACAAGTGAGAATAAGCGCAATAGATCCTACATCAACTTATTATGATGAAAAAAATACAAAAAGGTATTTAGGGTCTCGTAGATACTTAGGCGTTAAAGACAAATTGATTACCAATTTAAAAACTGATAAAGTTTTAACCGAAATCAAACAATAAAATAATTTTATTTTTTTAATTGAATTCCCAACCAAAGGAAGTTGTGTAAACATAATCGTCTTTAGAAGCACCTTCAATAGGCTGATTGTCATAATTGTAAGTCAAACTCATTTTAATGTAAAGATCCAAAGGTAAATCATATTTCATATCTAAATTAATATCAGATCTATATCTTCCTTTTTCAGAAATACTAGGATATAGAATAGCTGAAGTCAAAATACTTAAATCTCCAATATCATATTTATTGAATCCAACACCTAAATAAAGCTCTGCACTATTTTTAATTGGAGTATCATCTAAATAACTTTCTTTGGTATTTGCTAAACCACCACTAGCACCAAAGGACATTTTATTATTATGAATAAAATAATATCCAGCTCCTGCTTTGTAAATAGATCTAAGTTTTAGTTTTTGATCATCATTTGATAAATAAACACCACTAATTTGCGCAAACCAATCATTTTTCAAATAATAATTAAATGCAATTTCACTATCCATTCTATTCACATCTGCAATATCATCTTGTCTGCTAAATACCGTTTTATAATACCCATTTGCTTTCCATGTATTAGCCAAATAAGTTCCTTTTATATTAGATGTTATTTGTCTCAAATTATTTGCTTTGGTTAGTGTCATTCCAAAATCAACATCAATGGTTAATCTACTCAAAAAGTTTTTCCCAATAGGTTCTAAATAAATAATATCAATTAAATTCTCTTCCATGATATTGACACCCAAATCTATGACTACTTTACCATCCTTATTATCAATACTATTAATGCTGCTATTAAAACGTCGTCCATCATTCATGGCAACAACAAAAAACCTATTGCTTTTAATTTTTACAATTTTTTGCCACTTTATTTTAAAATTAGAATCGCTATATTTTGTTTTTAGAGTAAGTACACTTTTATCCATATTTTTAATTTCACCAACTAAAATATTATTATTGAATAAAAAAATAGAATCATTGTAAACTGTTATTTTATTTTGTTCTTTTTTTAGTTTTCTTAATTCTTTTTTTGAAATTGTATCATTTTGAGCAAAAACATTTAAAGAAAAAAATAATAATAAAAAATGTAAGACTATACTTTTATGCATGGATTAATAAATATTTATTCTTGTACAAATATATATATTTTTATACAAAATTTAGCCTAACTAATATTAGACCAAAGAGATTTATTTTTACTTATTTGAATATAAGAAGTATGAATATTTTTATTTTCGATATTACTCAAATTGGGGTCTTTATTTAACACCTCAAGAGCAATACTTCTTGCTTTTTGCAAAATAGCTCCGTCTTTTACAATATCAGCAATTCTTAAATTCAAAACACCACTTTGCTGTGTTCCCATCATATCACCCGGACCGCGAAGTTTTAAATCAACTTCCGCAATTTTAAAACCGTCATTGGTTTCTACCATGGTTTGTAAGCGTGTTTTGGCTTCGCTACTTAATTTTACACCCGACATTAAAATACAATAACTTTGATCAGCCCCCCTACCTACTCTACCTCTTAATTGATGCAATTGTGACAAACCAAATCGCTCAGCACTTTCAATGATCATAACACTTGCATTTGGCACATTTACTCCTACCTCAATTACTGTAGTAGCTACCATAATTTGCGTTTCGCCTTTAATAAAACGCTGCATTTCGAAATCCTTATCCGCCGTTTTCATTTTACCATGAACGATACTAATTTTATAATTAGGCAATGGAAATTCTCTAGAAATACTTTCATAGCCATCCATCAAATCCTTATAATCTAATTTTTCTGATTCTTTTATCAATGGATAAACAACATAAACCTGCTTCTCTTTTGAAATCTCATCTTTTAAAAACTTAAAAACACTTAATCTCTTATCATCAAAACGATGTATTGTTTTGATCACTTTTCTCCCTGGAGGTAATTCATCTATTACTGAAATATCTAGATCACCATAAACACTCATTGCCAAAGTTCGGGGAATAGGTGTGGCAGTCATCACTAAAATATGTGGAGGTAGTTTATTTTTTGCCCACATTTTTGCTCGTTGGGCTACACCAAATCTATGCTGCTCATCAATAATTACTAATCCTAAATTACTAAATTTTACTTTTTCTTCAAAAATGGCATGCGTACCAATCAAAATATGTAATTCGCCATTTTCCAGTTTTTGATGTATTATTTTCCTTTCGGATGTTTTTGATGAACCTGTTAATAAGCTCACTTGTATGGGCATTTCTTCTAATAATTCTGAAATTGCATTAAAATGCTGGGTAGCCAAAATTTCAGTTGGTGCAATAATTGTTGCTTGAAAACTATTATCTAAAGCTATTAACATAGCCAATACGGCAACTATCGTTTTACCCGAGCCCACATCACCTTGTAACAATCTATTCATTTGCGCACCTGTACAGACATCATTACGCAGCTCTTTTAAGACCTTTTTTTGTGCATTGGTCAAATCAAATGGTAGGTAATTATTATAAAATTCATTAAAGTAATGCCCTACTTTTTCAAAAATATAACCTTTTATTTTATCTTTTCTAATTAGTTTTTTTCTTATCAGCTGTAACTGAATAAAAAACAATTCCTCAAATTTTAATCGTTGTTGTGCTTTGGTGAGCAAAATTTGTGATTGCGGAAAATGCACGTTAAGCATGGCTTCACTTTTACCCAACAGGTTTAAATTATCTAAAATTTCATCAGACAAGGTTTCTTCAAAATTACCATGATATTCTTTAAACAATGTTTGCATTGCCTTTTGCATAACTCTATTGGTAAATCCTGAATTGTTTAATTTTTCTGTAGAAGGGTAAACCGGTTGCATTACAGTTCTTAAACTTTTTTTATATTCGCTAACCAAATCCATTTCAGGGTGCGCCATACTAAAATACCCATTGTAAAAATTTACTCGGCCAAAAACAACATATGGTATGTTATCTTTTATAGCATCTTTAATCCATTTAACTCCCCGAAACCAAATCAATTCCATTGTTCCCGTTTCATCCACAAACGTGGCAACCAATCTAGAACCTCTTTTCTGTTTAACGGTTTTAAATGCAGTTATTTTTCCAACTACCTGAACATCAGAATTGTTAGGTTGTAATTGGTTAATTGTAAAAAATTGGGTTCTATCAATATACCTGTTCGGAAAAAAATTTGCCATATCGGCATAAGTGAAAATACCAAGCTCTTTATTTAATAATGTAGCTCTTGCTGGCCCAACACCTTTAAGGTACGCTATGGATGTTTGTAAGTTAATTTTTTATACTTTTAACAGAAATACGAAGATAGAAAATTGAAATAATAAATAGAACTTATACAAATTTTAAATTTAAACAATGACATTTAATAAATTGATCTTTACCATATTTATTTTAACCTTATTAGGATGTGATACAGATAAAACCATTAATTACAAGGCCGATTTAATTATTAAAGGAGGTACCATAATAAATCTTACCAACCATGGCAAAGTAAATCATGATCAAAAAAACAAAGCAATTTTAATAAAAGCAGATACTATTTTTGATATTGTTGATATCTCGACTATTGCCAAAGATCAAAAAAACCTTTTAGACGCTACGGGTAAATTTATTATTCCGGGTTTAACCGATGGTTTTAGTGTTATCAATAACCAAAGTTATGCCAACGCATTTTTATATATGGGTATTACCGATGTAATTGGTGTTGAAAGTGAAAGAAGAGGCGAATTTTATCATAATGCCAATCCTTCGCCTAATATACATATGCTCCAATCTGTTGGTGAATCACCAATTTCTGATGAAGAAGTAATTCAAACTATTGAAAAACATGCTAAAAATAAAGTAGAATTACTGTTAATAATGTATGGTTTAAATCCCAATCAAGTTGAATTAGCCCATCAAAAAGCAAAAAAATATAGTATGGGTACCATTGGAGAATTGGGTTTTACCAGCTACAAAGAAGGTATGGATATGGGTGTTGATGCTTTTGTTCATACCACAAGATACTCTTTAGATATCGCTCCAGATACTTTAGCCAAAAAAGTTGCAGCCCAACCTTTTAGTAACGATTTAGGAAGTCCGAAATGGAGATATTATAAATTATTAACTGAGCTAACCGCCGATGATTCAAATCTATTAATCCACGCTAAAAATATTGGAGCCTCTAATGCATTTATCCAACCAACTTTTGCTTTATTGTATTTAGATATGCCATTCAGTAAAAATCCATGGAAAGAAAAAGTCGCGCAAATTATTGATATTAATGATATTAATCGACCTGCGGATAAAATTAGCGGCAAACACAATTATCCGAAAGAAGAACTCGACGCCTATAAAAAGTTAGCAAATCAACAATTACTTATCGAAAAAATTTATTACCAAAATGGAGCCAAATACCTATCGGGAAGTGCAACTGATGTTTGGGGTTCTATGCCTGGTATTTCCTTACATCAGGAATTGGAGGTTTTACACAAAATAGGACTTACCAATCGAGAGGTAATCGCTTCAAGCACTTCTAATTTTAATGCTGCATATGGTTTGAAATTTGGCGAAATCAAGAAAGGATTCAAAGCCAATATTTTAATATTAGACAAAAACCCCATCGAAAATTTAGCCTATTTAAAAGGTGACAAACGCCTTATTTTAAACGGTGTGGAAATAGATTTGGAAAAATTACTTGTAAAGAATTAGAAACATGAAAATAAAAGACAATCACATTAATTATGTTGAATTTAAGGCGATAGACCTTCAAAAAATAAAAGAATTCTATACCTCTTCATTTCATTGGTCTTTTACTGATTATGGCCCAACCTATACCGCTTTTTCAGAAAGCGGACTTCAAGGAGGCTTTGAATTAACGGAAAATGAAATTGTAAATGGTGCATTAATTGTGTTATATCATAAAAACCTTGACTTGATAAAAGAGAAAATAGTCAATGCTGGCGGTAAAATCACGAAAGATATTTTTTCTTTTCCAGGGGGTCGTAGATTTCATTTTACCGATCCTTCAAAAAATGAATTAGCAGTTTGGTCTGATAAATAATGGCAGTGACTGATATTAAAATCTAATTAAATGACTGAAAGCAAAACTTTTAAAACAGAAAGATTGATATTAAAACCAACTGATGAAGAAGATGCATCGTTTATTTTAGAGTTGTTAAATACGCCAAAATGGTTGCAATATATTGGAGATAGAAATGTCAAAACCATAGAGAGTGCAAAAGCATATATTGCAAATAAAATGCTTCCCCAACTTAAAAAACTTGGATATTCAAATTACACAGTAATACGAAAGTTTGATAAAATAAAAATGGGAACTTGCGGACTCTATGATAGAGAAGGATTAGATGGAATAGATATTGGATTCGCATTCCTTCCAAAATATGAAAATAAAGGCTATGCCTTTGAATCTGCAAATAAGCTAAAAAATGTTGCTTTTAATGAGTTCGGAATTAAAGAAATTAATGCAATCACAACAAAAGATAATGTTGCTTCGCAAAAATTATTAGAAAAATTAGGGATGCGTTTTTTTGGGACTACCAACATCTCAAATGATAATGAAGAACTTTTGCTTTATAAAACAATTAAATAGTAACACTATAATTATATAATGAGCATATCAAAAAAAATAATTGCACAAATTATATTTATTACAGTTATATTTTCATCCTGTAATTCAATAAAAGATAGCGAAATAATAAGACCCTATAAAATTGTTGATGAAGTATTGTATAAGACTATTGTTGCCAAGGATAAAGAATTTTTTGATGCTTATAACAACTGTGATCTGGAAAAACAAGCTTCTATGTATTCTAACGATATTGAATTTTTTCATGATAAGGGTGGACTGATGACTTCCAAAAAAGAAATTATCGATGCAACAGAAAAAAATATTTGTGGTAAAGTTACTAGAGAATTAATAGAAGGATCTATTGAAGCATATCCAGTTAAGGACTATGGTGCTGTTCAAATTGGTTTTCATAAATTCCACAATAATCAAGAACCGGATGCACCCTCTAAGCCAAGTAAGTTTGTGACCATTTGGCACAATGAAAACGGAACTTGGAAAATGACAAAAGTGATAAGTCTTCATTAGTTACAGGTACTGAGACAAGCTGAAAATAAGTGATTTTAATATTTGATTTGAAAATCTTAAACCAATGACAGGCCAAGAACTTAAAAAATTTTTAGACCATAAAGTTACACAATACAATAAGCCCAAGTTTATTGAGAGTGACCCTATTCAAATATCTCATCAATTTTCTTTAAAAGAAGATATTGAAATTGCGGGGTTTTTAACTGCAACCATTGCCTGGGGTAAAAGAAAAATGATTATTGATAATGCCAATAAAATAATGAATTATATGGGTAATTCTCCCTATGATTTTGTGATGAATCACAATAATAATCAACTAGACAAAGCAAAAGGCTCAATACATAGAACATTCAATAGTATTGATTTTCAGTATTTTATAAAATCTCTTAAAAATATCTACCAAAATCATGGTGGTTTGGAAGCTGTTTTCGCTAATAATGCGGAATTAAATTCTTTACAAAAGTCCATCCATCATTTTAAACAAATATTTTTTGACTTAGAGCACCCTATGCGCACTCAAAAACATGTTTCTGACCCCTTAAAAAATTCCGCTGCAAAGCGTATCAATATGTATTTGAGATGGATGGTTAGAAATGACAATACAGGTGTTGATTTTGGCATTTGGAAATCTTTATCTCCATCACAACTTTCTTGCCCTTTGGATGTACATTCTGGTAATGTTGCTCGAAAATTAGGTTTACTTTCACGCAAACAAAACGATGCAAAAGCTTTATTCGAATTAGATAGCAATCTTAGAAAAATGGACCCAAAAGACCCAGCTAAATATGATTTTGCTCTTTTTGGATTGGGCGTTTTTGAAGGGTTTTAAATCATTTAAAGTTTTAAAAAGAAATCATAAATCCTAAATCAATTTTATCGTAATTTAGAGCTATCTTTGCAAACTCAAATTTTTATAATATGCGCTTACACAGAACTTTAGTTTATGCCGTTATCAATGCCATTGATAAAATTTTTAATGAAGGAGAATATGCCGATAAGGTAGTTCAAAAAACATTAAAAATTGACAAGCGCTGGGGAGCTAGAGATAGAAAATTTATTGCCGAAACCATTTATGAAATGGTACGGTGGAAACGATTATACAATGAAATTGCAGGAACAAAAGGGCATTATACCCGCGAGAATATCTGGAAAAATTTTGCTGCCTATGCAGTTTTAAAAGGATATAAAATTCCGGATGATTGGCATCAATTGGCCGGAACACCAACGAGAAGAATCAAAGGCATGTTTGATGACCTCCAAAAGGAAAGAAAATTTAGAGAATCTATTCCAGATTGGATGGATGAACGTTGTGTAAAAGAAATAGGAGAAACAAGATGGGAAAAAGAGATTAAAGAATTAAACCAACCAGCCAAAGTTATTTTACGAGTAAATACGTTAAAAACCAACAAACAAAAACTTCAAAAACTCTTAGAAGAAGAAGATGTTCAAACAGAGTTTATACCGGATCAGCCTGATGCTTTGGTTTTAACCGAGCGTAAAAATGTTTTTATGACTAAAATCTTTAAAGATGGCTTGTTCGAAGTGCAAGATGCATCATCACAATTGGTGGCTCCATTTTTAGATGTTAAACCAGGTCAAAGAGTAATTGACACTTGCGCTGGTGCTGGTGGTAAAACTTTACATTTGGCAGCTTTAATGCAAAATAAAGGGCAGATAATCGCCTTGGATATTTACGATCATAAATTAAAAGAACTTAAAAAAAGAGCCAAAAGAGATGGCGCACACAATATTGAAACTCGACCGATTATAAGTTCAAAAACCATTAAAAAATTAAAAAATACCGCCGATAGAGTATTAATAGATGCGCCATGTAGTGGATTGGGTGTTTTAAAAAGAAACCCCGATAGCAAATGGAAAATGCAAGCAGAATTTATTGATAAGATTATTAATACGCAGGCAGAAATTTTAGACAACTATTCGAGTATGGTTAAAGATGGAGGTAAATTGGTTTATGCGACCTGTTCTATTTTACCATCAGAAAATGAAAAACAAGTTGAATTATTTTTAGCCAATCATCCTGAGTTTAAATTGATTGAAGATAAAAAAGTATCTCCGGTAAAAAGTGGCTTTGATGGTTTTTATATGGCTTTGATGGAAAAGGTAAAAAGTTAAACCTTACAAATCTTTTTTATAAAACAATACTAATTGATAGCAAATAAAAACTGGGATATGATTTTGAAATCATATCCCAGTTTTTATTTTCTTAAAGTAATTTATAATATAAAAAATTACACTGTAATTCTCATATTCAGTCTTTTTTCAGCTTTTTGTTTTATCGCTGATAATCTTTTCATAATATCCATTAATTCTGGATCCTTATTTTTTTTATATATTTCGTTTATACTCAATATAAGTTCTTTTGCTTCTTTTGAAACTATAATTCGATCACTAGTGTTTTTATACACAAATTTTCGTTTTTCAAATTCTAAAGCGCGTTCTATTAAATCCATGGTTTTGATTTTTAGGGCAATATACGTAATATGAATCTGTAATAAAAAATATTAAAGGTGAAAATATTGTTAATTTTTTAATAAATAGTATTTGTTCTTAAAAATAACATAAAATATTTAATTTTTCATGTATATATCATAACTTTAATACATCATTTCTCCTACAAATATTTTAATCAATAAATATAATTAATTTTTATATTTATTGATTGAGGTCAGTAGATAGTTTCATATATTAATAGTCAGGTAAAAATCTCACCTTCTTAGAAGGTGGCTTTGGATTGCTCCTAAAAAGAGGCTTAAAAGGTCTGTCTTAAAAATTGAACTTCTTTTGATTATCTTCAATGTTTTTTTCTTCTTTCTCTTGACGTTTTACATATT
>CAYPHN010000054.1:0-14175 GCA_964410265.1 uncultured Flavobacteriaceae bacterium
ATTTATTATGAAACGAGCATGTTAAAAAGCTTATCCCTCAAGGAAATAGTCTGCCCCGTACTTGATACGGGGACTAATAGCAAACCTGCCTGCCGCAGGCAGGCAGCATGTGGCCAATAAAAAACGATAAATATAACATATGAAAAAATACATCTATCTAATTAGTATTTTAATGCTTAGCTTCACAATTAGTTGTGGCGTATATTCTTTTACAGGTGGTAGTACCGGTGATGCCGAAACCATTCAAGTAGATTTTTTTCCAAATAGTGCCAGATTGGTTGAACCTACTTTAAGTCAGAGTTTTACTTTGGCCTTACAAGATTTATTTTTAAGACAAACCAATTTAAAATTAACCAATGCTGGAGGAGATTTACATTTTGAGGGCGAAATAACACAATACAGAGTAACACCAATTGCCGCTACTGCCGATCAACGAGCTGCTCAAAGTAGACTTACCATTGCTATACGTGTAAGATTTTACAACCGTTTGATTGAAGAAGATGATTTTGAACAAACCTTCTCATTTTATCATGATTATGATGGTAATTTACAATTGACGGGGAGTGTTTTAGAAGCTGCTTATGATGAAATATTTGAAAGAATAACCCAAGATATATTTAATGCTTCTGTTGCAAAATGGTAAAAATTAAAGAACAAATTTAATATCGATGAATTTAATTGAATTTACTAACAACTTAAAAAATCCGAGAAATACGAGTATTGATCAATCCAAAGGCTTGGAAGATATTCTAGAAGCATTTCCTTATTTTCAGTCGGCTCATTTTTTATATTTAAATGGTTTAAAAAATCAAAATAGTTTTAAATACAACGATTACTTAAAAAAAACAGCTGCCTATACTACCGATAGAAGTGTTCTTTTTAATTATATTACTTCCTATAATTTTAACTTTGACGCAACTTTAACTAAAGAAAAAGAGGTTAAAAAGACTGATATAGTGCCTGGTAAAGAAAATGAATTAGTAGCTAGTACTAAAGTTTTATCCATTGGCAAACCGCTTCAGTTTAACAATACCGAATCCTATTCATTTAGTGAATGGTTACAGATTAATTCGATAAAACCAATTATAAGAAAGGAATCACCTAAAAAGGAAGTTAGCAAATCCAGCAAAAGTAATTTTGATTTGATAGACAGCTTTATTTCTAAAAAACCAAAAATAAAACCTAAGCTTTCAGGTTTTAATACCAACATTGCAACGGATAGTGTTACAGAAAATGAAAGCCTAATGACAGAGACTTTAGCACATGTATATTTAGAGCAAAAAAAGTTTCAAAAAGCCATCACAGCTTTTACTGTATTAAGTTTGAAATATCCAGAAAAAAGTGGTTTCTTTGCCAACCAAATTAAAGCAATACAAAAATTACAAGTAAAATAATTTAGATCATGTCGTACTTTCTATTTTTAATATTAATAATTATCGTTTCCGTTTTACTAATTTTAGTAATTATGGTTCAAAACCCTAAGGGAGGCGGTTTGTCATCATCATTAGGTGGCGCTGGAGGCTCACAAAGTTTAAGTGGCGTTCAAAACACAACCAACTTTTTAGATAAAAGCACATGGACATTGGCAAGTGCACTTTTTGCGTTAATTTTATTATCAAACTTTGCTATTCCAAGAAACAATACTGTTGATTTGAAATCGGCTACGGAAGGGATTGTTAATGAAAGAGAAGCATTAGAAGTTCCGGCAACTTTAGATACGGATAAGGTTATAGACAGTTCTAATTAAAACAACTATAAAATAAAATAAATGCCAATGTGATGACACGTTGGCATTTTTTTTTGCTATTTGTCATATAATTTAAATTGGCAGTGTTTTTGCCTAAACTATATAAAATAAATAACTTAAAACATTTATAAAATGAGTAAATTAACAATTAAGCCACTTGCTGACAGAGTTCTTATTGAGCCTTTAGCCGCTGAAACAAAAACTGCATCTGGATTATACATCCCTGATTCTGCAAAAGAAAAACCACAACAGGGCACAGTAGTTGCTGTTGGTAAAGGAACCAAAGACGAACCAATTACTGTTAAAGTTGGAGATGTTGTTTTATATGGTAAATTTTCTGGAACAGAATTAAAATTAGATGGCAATGACTATCTAATCATGAGAGAAAACGACATTTTCGCAATCGTTTAACTTCTGTACTATTTCCGCGAAAGCGAAAAATTCATGCGAATAATATTAAATTTTAAATAATTAATATTCCTCTTTTACAGGAATAACTAAAAAAATAAATAATGGCAAAAGATATAATATTTGATATAGAATCACGCGACGGTTTAAAACGTGGTGTAGATGCATTAGCGAATGCAGTAAAAGTAACTTTAGGGCCTAAAGGTCGTAATGTAGTAATTGGAAAAGCTTTTGGCGGACCTCAGATCACTAAAGATGGTGTAACAGTTGCTAGAGAAATTGAATTAGAAGATCCTCTTGAAAATATGGGAGCACAAATGGTAAAAGAAGTTGCATCAAAAACCAATGATTTGGCTGGTGATGGAACAACAACTGCAACAGTACTTGCTCAGGCAATTGTAAAAGAAGGTTTAAAAAATGTTGCTGCCGGTGCCAACCCATTAGACTTAAAAAATGGTATCGATATCGCAGTTAAATCTGTAATAGAAAATTTACAAAAACAATCGCAAGTTGTTGGTAATAATTTAGATAAAATTAAACAAGTAGCTTCGATTTCTGCAAATAATGATAAATCTATAGGAGATTTAATTGCCAATGCTTTTGATAAAGTTGGTAAAGAAGGTGTTATTACTGTGGAAGAAGCCAAAGGTACAGATACTTACGTGGATATTGTTGAAGGAATGCAATTTGACAGAGGGTATTTATCGCCTTACTTTGTTACCGATTCTGAAAAAATGATTGCCGATTTAGAATCACCTTATATTTTATTGTACGATAAAAAAATATCTACAATGAAAGATCTACTTCCAGTTTTAGAACCAGTTGCACAAGCAGGTAAACCATTATTAATTATCGCAGAAGATATTGATGGTGAAGCTTTAGCGACATTGGTAGTAAATAAATTACGTGGATCTTTAAAAATTGCAGCGGTAAAAGCCCCTGGTTTTGGAGACAGACGTAAAGCGATGCTAGAGGATCTAGCGATTTTAACTGGCGGAACTGTAATTGCAGAAGAAAGAGGGTTTACCCTAGAAAACACAACATTGGATATGTTGGGTACTGCCGAAAGAGTAACCATTGACAAAGACAATACTACTGTTATTAATGGTGCTGGTACAGCTAAAAATATCAAAGCGAGAGTGAATCAAATCAAATCTCAAATTGAAACTACTACTTCTGATTATGACAAAGAGAAACTACAAGAACGTTTGGCTAAATTGGCTGGAGGTGTAGCTGTTTTATATGTAGGGGCAGCTAGTGAAGTTGAAATGAAAGAGAAAAAAGATCGTGTTGATGATGCCCTACATGCTACAAGAGCAGCTGTAGAAGAAGGTATTATTGCCGGTGGCGGTGTTGCATTTGTTAGAACAAAAGATGCTTTAAATAAAATTGAAACTTCAAACCCTGATGAAAAAACTGGTGTGAAAATTATTATTCGTGCTATTGAAGAACCTTTACGTCAAATTGCTGAAAACGCCGGTGCGGAAGGATCTGTTGTTGTTTCAAAAGTGTTAGAAGGTAAAAAAGATTTTGGTTATAATGCCAAAACAGATGAATATGTTAATATGCTTAAAGCCGGAATTATCGATCCAACAAAAGTAGCTCGTATCGCTTTAGAAAATGCAGCATCTGTTGCTGGTATGATCTTAACTACCGAGTGTGCTTTGGTAGATATTAAAGAAGAAGCTCCTGCTGGTGGTGGAATGCCTCCAATGGGTGGTGGTGGAATGCCAGGCATGATGTAGTCGAGAGCCTCGACACACAGAATAAAAAAATCGTTTCAAACATGTTTGAAACGGTTTTTTTATGAATTTATTTTTTCTATAACGATTTTAAAATTTCTTCAAAATTAGATCTGTTTTTATAATCCTGATTATAGTGGACATAGGAAATTATCCCATTTTGATCAATCATATAGGTGGCCGGCACCGGTAATACATTGTTGTTTTTTACGTTGTAATCAGCAACTCTTTTAGATACTGTACCAAAATAATTTGTTACATTATTGGTATTCACTTCAAAGGCCACTTTATAATCTTGCATGATCCTATTGTTTACATCATGAATAATTGAAAAGTTTATATGCCACATATCTGAAGTTTCTTTAGTTCTTTCAACCGTTTCGGGTGTAACCACCATAACATATACCCCTTTCTCAATAAATTCATTTAAGTTTTCTTGTAACGATGCTAAATGTTTTTTACAATGCGGACACCAATTACCTCGATAAAAAACCATTAAAATCTTATTGTATTTTAAAATATCATTCGAGATAATTTCTTTACCATTTTGATCTACACCAATAATTGTTGGTGCTTTATCTCCAACGTTTAAATGTTCATCATTAATTTGAGCAGATAAATTATTTGATAAAAATATAAACAAAAAAAGTAATAAATTTTTCATATATGTATTTTTTTAATTACTGGATGCTTAGTAGCGCTTAAACTATTTTATTACAACTAATCTTTAGCACTCTTAAAAGATATATTACCTGTTAATATTTGAAAAAACATTTTAAAATCGGAAATCAAACTCCACAAAGGATATTTAAACGTTGCCGGTTTATTTTTCTCAAAAAAGAAATGACCTACCCATGCAAATCCATAACCAACTATAGGCACAGAAATCCAAAGTTTAGGTTGGTTTAAATACAAGGCAAAAAAAGCAATTATAAAAATTATTGAAGTTCCTATAAAGTGTAAAATTCTACAAGTAGTATCACTGTGTTCTGTTAAGTAAAATTTATAAAAATCTTGGTATGTTTTTATTCTTTCCATATTGAGATAAATATTTTTCTTTATTATTAGAGGCCATATTTTTATAAATATAAAGAATTTTTTAAAACCAACTACCCTCGAAGGCAGAGCCCTCCATAGGCGGGCGGGCATAGAGGTATTTCCTAGTTTCATGACCAATCAAGTTAATTTACAAAAAATAAAAACATAATGTTTACAGATTAATACTTTAGCTCCTTTCTAATTTCTTTAGCTTTATTAGTAGCTTCTATATTTCTTTCGATAACATGATTAGGCCTTGTCCATTTCACATTATCATTTTTATCAACAAGGTGTTTCCTGATTTTAAATTTACCCGTATTCTCTTTTATCTTTTCCTCAGGAACCAACCCAAGAATGTTAAACATTTCGCGATCTTTATCTTCTCCTGGGTTTGGCGTAGTCAATAATTTTTCGCCTGCAAATATAGAAGAAGCTCCGGCCATAAAACACAAGGCCTGTGCTTCAGTACTCATTTCTGTTCTACCGGCTGATAAACGAACGGTTGTTTTTGGCAAAACAATTCTTGTCGTTGCAATCATTCTAATTACATCCCAAGAAGGCACTATATGTTCTTCCGCTAAAGGAGTTCCTTCTACCGGAACCAAAGCATTTATCGGTACGGATTCAGGTTGAGGATTTAATTTAGATAAACTTACCAGCATCCCAACCCTATCCACTTTCACCCATTCCAATAATACCGCCAGAACATACTTTTAACTTTCCTTTACGTACATTATCTAATGTTTTTAATCTATCGTCATAAGCTCTGGTAGATATAACTTCTTTATAATATTCTTCTGAAGTATCTAAATTATGATTGTAGTAATGCAGTCCTGCTTCCGCCAATCTTGTAGCCTGACTCTCGGTAACCATACCCAATGTGCAGCAAACTTCTAGATTCAAATTACTAATGCCTTTTACCATTTTTAAAACATTCTCAAAATCATTTCCTTCTTTAACATTACGCCAAGCGGCACCCATACAAACCCTGGTTGAGCCACTATCCTTCGCTTTTTTGGCCAAGCTCATTACTGTTTCATAAGGTAACAGATCGTTTTTTTCAATATTAGTGTGATATCTTGCAGCTTGCGGACAATATCCACAATCTTCTGGGCAACCACCTGTTTTTATTGAAATCAATGTGCTGATTTGAATTTTCTTGGGGTCATGATATTTTCGATGTACCTGAGCCGCTTCAAATATCAATTCCATTAAAGGTTTATTATAAATATCTAAGATTTCGTGTTTTGTATAGTTTTGCATTATTTTTTATTTTAAATTCAAAAATAAGTAATCCTTTTTTATTAATCCAATGAAAGTAGTATACTAACCGCATTTCCTCCAAAGCCGACAGAATTTACCATAATTTTCTTAATTTTAGAAGGATACTTTTGATTATCTAAAAACGGTATCTCTATAAATTGATTTTTATGCATCATCATAATAGCCATTTCTAAACTCAATCCACCTGAGGCACCTAAAGCATGACCAATTTTCCATTTATTTGAAGTTAAAGCCGGGATTTTATCTCCAAAAATTTTTTGAATAGCACGGTATTCTGATAGATCACCTTTAATAGTACCTGGTGCATGCATCACAATAACGTCAATATCTTGTTTACTAGTTTGCTCAGTGGCCATTTTCATAGATCTTTGAAAACAATCGGCATTTGTTGAAATAGAGATATTATGTTTTAAGGGTTCTGTTGCATAACCAATTCCTTCTATAAAAGCCAAAGCGTTTTGTTGTTTTCCTTTTTCTAAACAAAAGACGGAAGCGCCTTCACCCAAAATCATGGTGTTCTTTGATTTATTAAAATCCAAAGTTTTACAAGGAAATTTATCCTTATTGTTAGCATAAATTTTCAATGCTTTCATTTGGGCTATCGTGAATGGTGTATTTGATGCTTCACTTCCACCAACTAAAAAACGATTACTCATGCCGCTATTGATCCATGCAATACCATTAAGAATGGCATGAAGCGCTGTTGAACAAGTTATAGAATGACTAATGGTAGGTCCGTTTGACTGAAGATCATGACCAACCCACGAAGCAATATTACCCAGTGTTGTTGTTGGTGAACTTAGCGTGGATACCTGCTGTTTTGAATTGTTTATAAATTCTTCATGATATTTTTCAAAAAGACTTGTTGCTCCTCTTGATGATCCAATATTAATTCCAAATTCGGTACCCTTCCAGTTGGTTCCTTTAACCGCTTTTCTAGCAACAGCAATGGCCATTAAAACAGAGGGATCCAGATCTTTATAATTAGTTACTTTCCTTAAATTTTCAATATGATCCCAATCCTTATTTCTAATGTCACTTACCAGGGCTTTAAAATTACCGAATGATCGTTCCTTAAAATTATGTTGTGTTAATTGATAACTTTTCCAAATATCATTCTCATTCATCCCTAATGGTGAAATAGAGGCCATACTAACTATTGAAACCTTTTTAATCATACTAAACTATTTCTAAACTCTTTTCGATTACCGTATAAATTTTATCAAGCTGTTCATCACTAATAGTAAAAGGAGTTAAAATATAAATCGTGTTACCGAGGGGTCTTAAAAATACACCATTTTCCATAAAAAAATTATATAGCTTATCTCTTAAATTTCCATATCTTTTCATTTTAATGTTAATATCTAAAGCAAAAATAATCCCTAAAACTCTTGCCGATTTAACCTTAGTATGTTTCTCTATTCTATTTTTAAATTTAAGATGTTTATTGTGAATTGTTTTAATTTTATTTTGAATCTCATCTGACAATAACAAATCGATTCCTGCAATGGCAGCTGTGCAAGCTAGTGGATTTGCAGAGTAAGTATGTCCATGAAAAAAACCTTTGGTTAGATCATCATCTAAAAAAGCATCATAAACTTGCTGTGTACAACTTGTCAATGCCATGGGTGCAATACCTGCTGTTAACGATTTAGACAAACAAATTATATCTGGTTGTTGTATCATATATTCTGAAGCGAAATTTTTACCTGTTTTACCAAAACCAGTCATCACTTCATCAGCAATAATCAATACTTCATTCTCCTTCGCTATTTGCAACAAATTTTCTAACAATTCAGGCGAATACATTTTCATGGCTGCAGCACCTTGTACTAAGGGTTCATAAATAAATGCTGCCACTTCACCTTTTGAGACAAGATCTTTAAATTTTAAATTAACTTCTTTATAATTATTTTGATTTGGAACTTCAATTCGATCTACGGTCAAAAGAAATTCTTCAAAAGGTCCGTTGTATACAGATAAACCGGATACAGACATTGCTCCAAAGGTATCGCCATGAAAGGCATCTTCAAAAGCAATAATTTTGTTTCGTTTGCTATTTTTATTAAAGCAATATTGGAATGCCATTTTTATTGCAACATCAACAGCGGTTGAACCATTGTCTGAAAAGAATATTTTTTGTTGATTGGATGGTAATATTGCAATTAGTTTTTCTGATAATTCAATTGCTGGTTGGTGCGTAAAACCACTAAATACCACTTGATCTAATTGATCTAGTTGTTGTTTTATTTTTGCTGTGATTTGCGCATTACAATGGCCGTACATACAGGTATACCACGAGGCAATTGCATCAATGTATGATTTTCCATTATCATCAAATAACAAAGTGCCTTTTGCCTTAACAATGGCCAAATGGTCTGGCTTTAACCTATGCTGGGTAAGAGGGTGCCACAAGTGTAGTTTATCTCTTTCTGATAGCGTCATTATAAATTTTCTAAATTAAATTTAAACAAATTAGCATATTTTTTAATTACATTCTGGTCTATCATATTTTCTTCTTCAACTCTTCCAATCACAGGAATATTGGTATGTTTATTTATGATATCTTCGGTTGTTGTATTTTTGTTTCCGCTATATATTATTCCAGAAATTTTTATCCCTTTTTGTTTTAATAAGGCAGTCGTCAATAAGGTATGATTTATACTACCCAAATAATGTCGTGATACAATAATAACTTTAAAATCGTCTTCAATAATATCTAATATTGTATCCTTTTCATTTAATGGCACCAATAAGCCTCCAGCTCCTTCAATAATCAATATATTTGAAGTTTTTGGGGTTTTTATTTTATGGATATCAATATTCACCTTGTCAATTTCTGCCGCTGCATGAGGGCTCATAGCAGTATTTAACGCATAACTGTTTTTATGGAATTTTGAACGGGAATTTGATATCAAATTTTTTACTTTACTTGTGTCTGAACTTTCTAAATCTCCAGCTTGAATAGGTTTCCAATAATCAGCCTTTAAAGCTTCGACAACAATTGCCGAAACCAAGGTTTTACCAACATCTGTTCCTATTCCGGTAATAAATATTTTTTTCATTTTAGTGCTAAAAAATTCTAAACAAAAGTACTTAATAATTTAAGAATCTCTCGAATTTGATTTGATGAATTATAGCTATGAATACAGAAACGTATTCTCTCTTTTCCAATTGGTACAGTAGGTGACAAAATGGCTTTTATATCAAAAAAAGACGACTGAATTTTGTTGGCAACTTCATTTGCCTTAATATTACCCGAAATGATACATGCCTGAATTGGACTATTGCTGTCTATAAATAAATGTGCTATTTTTTTTTCTAATAATTCCTTTTTAAAAAAATTAATTTTATTTTTCAATTTATTTATTTCATTTGTGATTAACAGTTCTTTAATTGCATATTTAATTGTTAATACATTATGTAATGGCATAGCAGTTGTATAAATAAATGAACGAGAAAAATTGATCAAAAAAGTACGCAATTCCTTTGGTCCAACCACAGCTGATCCATGGCATCCAAGTGCTTTACCAAAAGTATGAACTCTTGCAAAAACCTCTTTTTCTATTTTAAGCTCATTAACCAAACCATTACCATTAGATCCATATACACCTGTTGCATGTGCCTCATCAACTATAAAATATATCTTATTTTTCGTACAGAATTCAGCGATTTCCTTTAAGGGAGCCTGGTCGCCGTCCATGGAATAAATAGATTCCACCACCAAATAAATATCTGTATTTTTTCTTTGTATATTTCTAAATTTTTTCTCTAGATCAGACAAAGAATTGTGCTTAAAACTATATGCTTTCGCATTGGATAATCGAATACCATCTCTAATGGAAGCATGGCAGAGTTCGTCAAATAAAATTAAATCACCATGTTGTGGGACACTAGAAAGTAAACCTAAATTGGCATCATACCCTGAATTAAAAAGTAAGGCTGCGGGTGTATTAAAAAAATTTGCCAATTCCAATTCTACTTCTTGGTAGATGAAATGGTTACCTGAAATCAATCTTGAACCGGTACTGCCATTTATATTTTTAAATTTCTCTAAATGTAATTTTACTTGTTGAGCAATTCTAGTATGTTTAGAAAACCCCAAATAGTCATTTGATGAAAAATCAATCAAGTTATTTTGATTCTTCAGTTTTCTCAAAGAATCATTTTCTACTCTGGTTATTATTTTATTTTGTAATTTATCTGGAAAATTCATACTGCTAAAGTAAGCATTCGGTCTTGCACATATTGTAATAACCTTAAAAAAGGTTTTAATTTGTGATTCACTTAAATCATGAATTATGTTTACTTTATCTAGCACTCACAAATTTTATTTATATACAGATCCTACCGACATGCGTAAAAGTTTTGATGGTCTAAGTGGCCTTATTCAGGACTTTTTAGAAGTTTCACCCAGATCATCAGTATTTGTTTTTATCAATAAGAAAAGAGACAAGGTAAAATTACTTCATTGGGTTGGTAGTGGATATCTACTCTACTACAAACGTCTTGAAGAAGGAACATTTGAGTTACCACAGTATGAGATAAACGGAGGGTTTCGTTAAGTTACACTCAAATGGTAATGCTTATTGATGGAATAAGTATTGTCAATATCAAGAAAAGAAAACGATACCTGTCATCAGTAAAAAGTTAAACAAACCCTTGTATTTATTGAGTTTTTTATATATTAATCGGATGTAAATTTGTATCTTTACACCTGTGGGAGCAGGGGTAAAAAACATACAAGATGGACATGTTTCAAAAGCAGAATATGATCATATTTTGTCAGAGAATCAAACTTTAAAAGCACAATTATCCGAACTTCAAAGAATGATCTTCGGGAGTAGAAGTGAAAGGTTTATTCCCTCTATTGACGGTCAGATAGACTTGTTTACCGGAACAGCATTGAGTGAGCAAGAAAAACAGCAGAAGCAAGAGATCAACTATACCCGAACTGTTAGTTCAAAGCAGAAGCAAAAACCTATCCGTACAGAAATACCCTCACACTTACCTCGAATAGAAGAAATTATTGAACCTAAGGAAATAGAACCTGGTTCTAAAAAAATAGGAGAGGAAATTACGGAGATCTTAGAGTACAACCCTGCCAATATTTATGTACGTAAAATAATCCGTCCAAAATACGCAAAGCCAAACAATACAGGAGTTATTATTGCTTCTATGCCATCTTTGCCTATACCAAGATCAAATGCAGGAGCAGGGATGTTAGCACATATATCGGTATCAAAATTTATTGATCACTTACCATTTTATAGACAAATACAAATATTTAAGCGTCAGAATTTAAACCTTAGCGCATCTACCATTGGAGGTTGGTTTAATGCGACTTGTACTTTACTAGAGCCGCTTTATGATGCTCTTGAGAAACAGGTATTGTACAATAGTCATTATTTACAAGCAGATGAGTCTCCAATAGGAGTACAAGATTCACATAAAAAGGGAGCCTTGCATCAGGGCTATATGTGGCTATTTAGAAATCCTAAAAATAGTTTGGTTCTATTTGTTTACAACAAAGGTCGAAGTAGGGCAGCTCCCGAGGAAGTTTTAAAGAATTTTACAGGAACACTTCAAACCGATGGATATAAAGTATACCAGTCATTAAACACCAAAGGGGATATTACTCTTTTGGGATGTATGGCGCATGCACGACGTTATTTTGAAAAGGCATTGGATAATGATAAATCCAGATCAGCGTATGTACTTAAGCAAATACAAAGGCTCTATGCCATGGAACGAAATGCAAGAGAAAGTCAAGTCAATAGCCATACCCTAAAAAGATATCGTCATCTATATGCACTTCCCATTTTAAATGAAACAGAGTCCAAACTTAAAGAGATGAGTTTTGAGGTTCTTCCTAAAAGTGCTATTGGTAAAGCAATTGCATATACCCTGAAGCTCTACCCGAACTTGAAAAGATATGTGGAAGATGGAAAGTATGAAATTGACAACAACAATATTGAAAATGCGGTGAGACCACTGGCTTTAGGCAGAAAGAATTATTTGTTTGCAGGTTCTCACCAATCCGCCCAACATGCGGCAATGATGTACTCCTTCTTTGCTTCCTGTAAAGCAAATAATGTAAACCCATATACTTGGCTTAATGATGTCTTGAATCGATTGCCAGAATATAAAGCAAACAAAACTTATCAACTTCTTCCTCACAATTGGAACCCTACTGAAAATTAAAGGAAAACGTTAGGGTGTGCAAGACCGTATGCTTACTTTTATCTAATAAAAAACTGACTTCAATTTTTTAAATATTTCTATCATAAAGAAAGCTATTAAACCAACAATCAATCCCATAATAAGTTCAGTAATGATGGTTGGAATGGCATGAAAAAACTCATGAATTTGATCTATATTATGTACAAACATGCCACCTCCTACTAACAACATGGCTATAGTACCAACTATGGCGAGTAATTTAATTAACTTAGGCAAAGACCAAACCAAACTTTTTCCAATTAATACATAAGTAGATTTGACAAACTTAGATTTTCCTCTTGCTTTATTTACTAATTTATATCCTACATCATCCATTCTCACCATTAATGCTACAATACCATAAACACCAATAGTTGCTACAAGTGCTATGATAGAAACTACCAAAATTTGAGTCAACAGTGGCTCATCGTTAACGGTGGCTAAGGCTATCATTATTATTTCAACTGACAAAACAAAATCAGTTAAAATAGTAGTTTTAATCTTCGATTTTTCAATTTTTAAAAGATCTTCTTCATTTTTAACTTCAATTATATTGTCCTTTATTTCTTTTTTATGAAAAAATGTATGAATTATTTTTTCCATGCCTTCATAACTTAAATATATGCCTCCAATTAATAGTATTGGAACTATTAATTGAGGTAAGAATGTACTTAACAAAAAGGCAAAAGGTAAAATTATTAATTTATTGATAAAAGATCCTTTGGTAATTTTCCAAAGTACTGGTATTTCTCTTGAAGGTCTAAAACTTGATGCCTGGTTGGCTCCCACGGCAAGATCATCTCCTAATATTCCAGCAGTTTTTTTTCCAGCAACTTTTGCCATTATGGCAACATCATCCATTAAAATCGCTATATCATCTAAAATTGCAAAAAATCCTGTCATTTATTTATTGGTATTTGGTATTTGGTATTTGGTATTTGGTAAATATACATTTTCAGTAAAACTTTATACTTTCTTTTTTCTACTTTTAACAGATCACCACACTACTCAATCTTCATAGCTCGTGAAGACGAATCAGGTATTGGGTATCAAGAATCAGGTATCGGGTAAATTGTGATTTCTCAATGCTCACTTCTCAATACTTACTTCTTACTACTTTCTACCTACTTCTTACTTCTTTACTACTTTCAACTTTAAAACTTTACACTTACTCCTTTTCCTCACTCATGATGATATGGTTCATTCTTCAATATGGTAAAAGCTCTATAAATTTGTTCTACAACAAACAATCGAATCATTTGATGAGAGAAGGTCATTTTTGACAAAGATACTTTTCCTTTGGCTTTTTGATATATTTTTTCAGAAAAACCATAAGGACCACCTATAACCAAAACCAATTGTTTAATTCCGGCATTCATTTTTTTTTGTAAAAATTTTGAAAATGCTACAGATCTCATGGTATCACCTTTTTCATCTAATAAAACAATACTATCCGTATTTTGTAATCGTTTTAAAATTAGATCTCCCTCCTTTTCTTTTTGTTCATTTACGGTAAGGTTCTTTGAGTTTTTAATATCTGGAATTATATCTATTTCAAATTTTATATAATGCTTTAATCTTTTTTCATAGGAGCTTATTAAAGTTTGTAAACTTTTATCATCCGTTTTACCTATAGCAATTAATTTTATTTTCATGTGTCTTTCTTTATTTTTACTACCTCCCTTTATTTACAAGGGTTCATTAGCTTTTACAATTAATTTTTATTTTACAATC
>CAYPHN010000055.1:0-2374 GCA_964410265.1 uncultured Flavobacteriaceae bacterium
GGAAAAGCAATACAATTAACTGAAGGCACTGATGTTACCATCGTGGCAACAGGCCATTTGGTTTGGGAAGCTTTACAAGCATCAGAGCAATTAGAAGCTATGGGAATAAGTGCTGAAGTTATCAATATACACACTATAAAACCTTTAGATGAAGCTGCTATTTTAACATCTGTAGCTAAAACAAAATGTATCGTTACCGCCGAAGAGCATAATATTTTAGGTGGACTAGGAGAAAGCGTAGCCAGAATACTATCCTTAAACAACCCAGTACCTCAAGAGTTTGTTGCGGTAAATGACACCTTTGGTGAATCTGGTACGCCGGCACAATTGATGGAAAAGTATAACTTAAATGATAAAGCTATAGTTGATGCTGTAAAAAAGGTTATCAAAAGAAAATAATGGTATAATAATTGCGAATAGTATTTTTTAAACTCTAAAAATATATATTATGAAAAAAGTAATAGTACTAATATTTGCACTTGGTTTAATTTTAAACACCAATGCACAATTTTTAAATTTTGGTATCAAAGGAGGTCTCAATTATAATTCAAATGGAGATCTTAAAAATGATATCAATAGTATCAAAATAGGCTCAGATAACGATACTGGATTTCATATAGGTGCATTTGCAGAAATTGATTTACCATTAGCATTATATCTCCGACCAGAATTACTCTACACTAAAACCCAAAGTGGCTATGACAAACAAGGTGATTTATCTATAAATAAAATTGATGCCCCAATATTACTAGGTTTAAAATTTCTTAAAATAGGTAGAGTTTTTGTAGGACCTTCATTTCAATATATTATTGATGCTGATTTAAAAAATTCTGATATTTATAATGATATAAGGAAAGATGGGGTTGATAGTTTTTCTATGGGAATGCAATTTGGAGCTGGAGTTGAATTAGGAAAGTTAGGATTTGATTTAAGATGGGAACGTGGCTTGACAGATACAGAAGCAAAATATATAGTAGGTGATAATAGCCCCCTACAGACAATCACGATTGATACTCGTCCACAACAATTTATTTTAAGTGCATACTACAAATTTAAATAACACTTTTAAAAGTATATAATAATAAACTACCTCGACCCAAGGGTACGAGGTATCAATCGGAAAAGAATTTGTTTTTAATTTTATGAGAATCTTAGGTTTTCAAACTTTCCTTTTGACTCCGACGCAACAAGCGTCGGAGAGTCATTTTGAATAAAGACAATTTATATTTTGTCACCTTTCGTAAGATAATGTATTTTTGAAGCTGATTAATTTTGGTTCGTATTATTTAAAAGAATGCATAAACTTCCATGAGAAAATATATTCTAACAATCGTGTTAATTGTTACAGGTTTAGCCCTTCTAATATATAGCTATACCAAAAATAACCAACCTAAATATAGCGAAACTTTATTTTCTAGTGAAGCAAAAACGTTCGAAGAAAACTTTACCGGTTTTATTCAAGGTGTTGAAGAAGGTTTGATATCTATTAAATCTAACCTTAACGATAATAATAAAATTAAGGATACAACATATACCAAAAATTATTTTTTAGGTTTTATGGAAAACAATCCTTATGTATTATCTACAGTCTTAATTCGAGATACATATAAAATAGGTATACGAAGAGATGAAAAGAGCTTTATTTATGCAATTGACAGTACCCGTGAGCTTGAAATGGTAAAATGGCAACGTTTTGTAGATAAAAAAGTAATTAGTAGTTGGCAAGAAAGCTTTGATCAATCTATTGATAGAACAATTTTATTACAGCGCTTCAAAAATAAAAAAAACCAGATACAATGGATTTTTAAAACAAATAAAGTTCTAAAAGAGGATGAAAATGAGGAGTATTTTTACGCGGGTTTTTCTTATCTTTCTGGTGATGAAAATGCTATTTTATTGTTAGAATTCTCCAATAAAACCTTACTAGATCATTTTAAATTAAAAACAAAATACCAACAGGTTAACTTATTAATTGAATCTGAGCAAAATAAAATAGTAAATTTTGCATTGGGAAATAAAAATTCCGATAGTTTACATTTAGCAACTTTAAATCATTTTAAAAAATTCAATCAAAAAGAATCAGGTATTTTTAGTTTCTCTTATAAAGACTTTGTATACTGGAATTCTTATAAATATTTCCCGTCAAAAACAGGTATACTATATTACCTTTTAACGATACCAAATACAGAAATATTAGAAAGTGAAACAAAAAAATATTCAAAGTGGGCTTTCTGGCTTGCTATAATGTTTATCATTGGTGGACTGATTTCAATTTTTATTAAAAAAAGATTTTTCTATATCCCAAATAGAATATTAATTCCACCTGTAATTGAAATATTAGTTAAAGATGAGGATAGGTATTTAGAATTTAAGT
>CAYPHN010000055.1:2384-11092 GCA_964410265.1 uncultured Flavobacteriaceae bacterium
ATCGTCAAGAAAAAACCAATCCTGAACTTGAAAAAATTATTCTAAAAACTCTTGCTGCATTTGGTAATACGGATGGTGGAATATTATTGATTGGCGTAGATGACGATAAAAATATAATTGGTTTAACAAATGATTTTAACACCTTAAAAAAATCTACAGCCGACTATTATGAAATTCATTTGAGAAATTTATTTCACAATGCTATGGGAGTTAAATATGTTACTAAATATGTTAGAATGCAATTTGAAAATTGTGAGAATAACAAGGTTGTTTGTAAAATAAAAATTTTGGCAACTAATGAACCCGTCTTTTTAAAGTTTAAGAATAAAAATGGTCAAATCGAAGAGAAATTTTTTGTAAGAAGCGGAAATTCTTCTCAAGAAATAAAATCAATAGCTGAAATTAACGATTATATCAATACGCGATTTGAAAAATAGTATATTTAATTTTACAAATCTTAGCCACTTACATAATTGTAAATGAAATTTAAAATTATCATACTATTACTAGGTTATACAGGCTTTTTTTTTGGACAAGAAAATACTATCCACAAAGATTCTGTTAACAAGCAGGTTGAAAATTTATTTATTGAAAATTACGGTAATCAATTAAACATAAAAATTGACCTCAGTAACGATATTGAAAAGTACAACATCAACTATGAAGGCAAAAAAGCTATTTTGGCACCTAATTTAAATACTCGTTACGCGATTGATTTCAACTACAAATTTGCCTCGGTTAGTATTGGTGTTAGAGCTCCTAATTCGAAAAATGAAACCGATAATAAAGGAGATTCATATATCTTTAGATTAAAAGCCAAATTATTATTTAACAAATGGTTTCATCAATATGAATATAAGTATATAAGAGGTTATTATATAAAGAATAGTAATAATTTCTTTGAAGATGAAATACAAAATTTCATACAATTTCCACGGCTTAGAACCTATGTGTTTTCGGGATCAACAGCGTATAAATTTAATGATAAGTTCTCTTTAAAAGCCATTTCTTCTCAAACAGAGATACAAACTAAAAGTGCTGGAAGTTTTGTACCTAGTATAGATTATTGGTTCTATAAAATTAATGGTGCTAATAAAGTTATTGATCCGTCTGGTGAATTAATTGAAAGAGATACTTATAATAGTTTTAAAGGTTTTGCCACACTTTTAAATTTAGGCTATTATTACACTTTTGTGTATAAAAAAACTTGGTATGTAAATGCTTATGCAGGCCCCGGTATTGGAATAGATTTTTACCAAATAAATACCCAAACCATAGATAGTAATTTCAATCGTAATTACAATAGTTTTATCGCATCTCTGCAAAGTGGTATCGCTTTGGGCTATAGTTCAAAAATATATTATTTTGGAGCAGCTTACAATAATAAAATTACGAGTCAGAATGAATATAAAGATGATTTTCAATTTAATACGTCTAGAGATATTTTCCATGTATTTATAGGGTATCGTTTTAAAGCGCCCAAACCTGTAAAAGGAACTATTGAATATATTGAAAAGAAGGTTCCGCTACTGGAAAAAGAAAAAAATTAAGTTTTCCAAAGGAAAGAAATTCTTTTACAAATTATTTAACCAAGTAATTTTAAATAAAAAAGTATCTTTGCAATTCTAAAAAATAAAAAAAATGAATAACGGATTATACGCAAAAATTAAAACATCAAAAGGAGATATTCTTTTAAACTTAGAATTTGAAAAAACTCCAGGTACAGTTGGTAATTTCGTGGCTTTGGCAGAAGGCAACTTAGAAAACTCAGTAAAACCACAAGGAACCAAATATTATGATGGTCTTAAATTTCATCGAGTTATTGAAAATTTTATGGTGCAAGGGGGCTGTCCGCAAGGAACAGGTACAGGAAACCCTGGTTATAGTTTTGAAGATGAATTTCATGCTGATTTAAAACACGATAAACCAGGAGTTTTATCTATGGCAAATTCTGGTCCGGCAACTAATGGTAGTCAATTTTTTATAACACATATTGAAACACCATGGTTAGATAATAAGCATACAATATTTGGAAATGTAATGGAAGGCCAAGACATAGTTGATGCGATTGTACAAGATGACATTTTAAAAAGTGTTGAAATAATTAAAATTGGTGAAGCTGCCGAAAAATTCAGTGCTATTGAAGCATTTAGAACTTTTGAAGGAGCAAGAGATAAAAAATTAGCAGAAGCTAAGAAAAAAATGGATACTGAATTAGATAAGATTGCTGCAGGGTTTAAAAAAACAGATTCTGGTTTACGATATCAAATAATTCAAAAAGGATCGGGTAAAAAAGCTGAAAAAGGCAATCAAGTTTCGGTACACTATAAAGGACAATTAGTAGATGGTACCGTGTTTGACTCTTCTTACCAAAGAAATCAACCTATTGATTTTCAGGTTGGTACAGGACAAGTAATTAAAGGATGGGATGAAGGTTTACAGTTGTTACAAGTCGGTGATAAAGCCAGGTTCGTAATTCCTTCATATCTAGGCTACGGAAGTCAAGGCTCCGGTGGCGTTATTCCACCCGATGCAACTTTGATATTTGACATAGAACTCATGGACGCCAAATAAAGAATAAATAAAATTAAAATGGAAAGACTACTTATTTAAGTAGTCTTTCTTTTATATTTGATATAATTATATTATTCAATTTTACTATTAAGGTTTTATTATGAAAGTTTTATTGAGCATCTTATTAATCACTTTTTTATCCTTCAATTCTTTATTTTCTCAAAATAATGATGACAAACACCCCATTTTAAAAGATAAATTTACTGGTAATATTGGTGTTTATGTTCCTTCAAAAAAAGTGTCTTTTGGCTTAGATGGATCGTCACCCAATGATATCATAAATTTTAGTGATTCTTTTAATTTAAATGATAATGAAGTAACTCCATTTTTTAATTTTGCGTGGCGTTTTTCAGAAAAATGGAAACTTGGGGTTGAATATTTTGGAATCAAAAACGCAAATAAACTCGAATTAGAAGAGGATATTGTTTTTGACAATATTACCTTTAAAAAAGGATCAAATATTCGTGGAGGATTTGGTGTAAATATGTATAGAATATTTGTTGGAAGATCTTTTTCTAGAGGGCTTAAACATGAATTTGGTGCAGGTCTAGGGATACATGCACTAAATACAAGTGCCTTTATTGAGGGTGATGTACAAAGCACAGAAGGAGATGTTAGTTTTGAAAGAAGAGCAGTTAGTGCATTAATACCACTACCCAATATAGGAATTTGGTATTACTATGCGCCAACTAATAAATTGGCGCTTGTTGCAAGACTGGATTGGTTTGGAATTACCGTAGGTGATTATTCGGGCGGCTTATGGAATGTTGCACCAGGAATTAAATACCAACTATTTAAAAATGTTGGAATTGGTGTTGATTACCGATATTTTCTCTTTAGAGCAAGTGTGAACAAAACAGATTGGAAAGGTGAATTTAATATGACTTTTCAAGGACCATTGTTTGCTATCAATGTGAATTTTTAAAGGATGCAAGCCAATTATATTGAAAACCTACAATATCCTATTGGAAAATTTCAAGCTCCTGTATCCATTTCAAAAGTGCATCTAAAAAAGTGGATTGATATTTTAGAGAATTTTCCAAATCGATTAAACAATTTAACCTGTAATCTTACCAGTGAACAATTAGATACTACATATAGCCCACAAGGTTGGACCATACGACAAGTGATTCATCATTTATCCGATAGCCATCATAATAGTTATACACGATTTAAATGGACCTTAACGGAAGACAAACCTATAATTAAAACCTATTTCGAAGCGAAATGGGCAGAACTAAATGATAGTAAACATGCACCTATTCAACTATCTCTTAATAATTTATCGGCACTACATGCAAAATGGATTTACCTTTTAAAAAACTTATCAGAAAGTGATTTACAAAAGGTATTTATCCATCCTGATGGTAATGAGGAAATTTCTTTGGCTGAAAATATTGGTATTTATGCCTGGCATTGTGATCACCATTTTGCCCATATCAATAATTTAATGATACAAAAAGACTGGATTTAGATTTTCCATTTAATATTACATCCAATACTAGGCTTTTGTAGGATAGAAATTTTAATTCCATCTAGTAAATTTTGTAAAGCTATTCTTAAGTCTTTCCCCGTTACCGGAATTTGATTACCAGGTCTTGAGTCATCAATTTGTCCGCGATAAACCAATTCCAAATCATGGTTAAAAACATAAATGTCTGGAGTACATGCGGCCGCGTATGCCTTAGCCACATCTTGTAATTCGTCGTATAAATACGGAAAGGGGTATTTTAACTCTGTAGCACATTTTTTCATTAAAACAGGATCGTCTTGAGGATAATTAATTACATCATTTGATGAAATTGCTATAAATGAAACATCATGTTCTTTAAAATCATTCGCTATTTTAACCAACTCTTGATTGACATGAATAACAAACGGACAATGATTACATATAAAAAATATTACTGTGGCTTTTCTCCCTTTTAATTCCTGCAAAGTTTGATATTTATCGTTAACCGTATTCAGCAATAAAAAATTTGCAGCCTTGGTGCCTAAGGGGAGCATATTTGAAGGTGTTTCAGACATATGAATTTATTTATCTATTTTTATAAATGCGTTTTATAAATTATCCAATTCAAAATTAAACATTTTATGATCAAAGCAACCATCTCTTTAGAAGACTTTCAAAAGGTAGATATTCGGATAGGAACAATTATAGATGTCCAATATTTTCCTAAAGCTAAAGTTCCTGCCTATCAGATAAAAATTGATTTTGGCGCAATTGGAATTAAAAAAACTAGTGCGCAAATTACAAAATTGTATACTAAAAATATATTGTTAAATAAACAAGTTCTAGCTATTGTAAATTTTAAACCAAAACAAATTTGCCAATTTCATGAGTGAATGTCTTATTTTAGGTATACAAAATGCTAAGGATGTTGTACTTTTACAAGCGAATAACATTGCAAAAAACGGCATAAAGATATCATGATTTTTAATCCATTTTATTAGTGAGATTCTAAAAATTTAATTTCAATTTTTTAGTTAATCGAACTAATCCCGCTTTTTTTCAGCGGGATCTTGGTTAACCTGCCTGCCGGCAGGCAGGTACCTCGACCCTTGGGTTAATTCCTATTATTGGGTCCAGTCCGTCAGCTGACCGATGGGGTTTAATAACTTTTATTTTGACTAATTTTTTATTAAAATATCCATGAAATTAAAATTACAACAACTGGCAGAGATTCTTTCTGGCGAGTTATTTTTTGACGATTTATTAAAAAGTATTTATGCAACAGATGGTTCTGTATATCGAATTCTTCCAACAGCAGTTGCATACCCAATAAATGATCAGGATATTAAAGAACTGATTCAATTTGCAAAAAATGAAAAAATTACTTTAATACCAAGAACTGCAGGAACCTCTTTAGCAGGTCAAGTGGTTGGTAATGGTATTATAGTAGATGTTTCTAAACACTTTACAAAAATTCTGGCTTTCGATGAAAAATACAAAACCGTTACCGTACAACCGGGTGTTATTCGCGATGAATTAAATATATTTTTAAAGCCCTTTGGTCTCTTTTTTGGCCCTGACACCTCTACAAGTAATCGATGTATGATTGGCGGTATGGTTGGTAACAATTCGTCAGGGTCTACTTCAATTAAATACGGTGTAACTCGTGATAAAGTATTAGAAATAAAAACTATTTTATCAGATGGTTCAGATGTGGTATTTACTGCATTGGGTAAATCTGAATTTATTCAAAAAACCAAAGGTAGTAGTTTAGAAAATTCAATCTATCGAACGCTTTTTACTGAACTGTCAAAACCCGAAGTTAGAGAAGAGATAGAAAAAGAATTCCCAAAAAAAAATATACATAGAAGAAATAATGGCTATGCTCTTGATGCATTGTTAGATACAGAGGTATTTAGCCAGAGTAATGAAAAAATCAATTTGGGAAAATTACTTTGTGGTAGCGAAGGAACTCTAGCTTTTACAACCCAAATTACACTTAAGGTTGATGATTTACCTCCTGCGAAAAGCATCATGATAGCCTCTCATTTCACCTCTATAGACCAAAGTATGAAGGCTGTTGTTGTTGCTATGAAGCACAATTTGTACATGGCAGAGTTAATGGATAAAACCATTTTAGATTGCACTAAAAATAATAGAGAGCAAATCAAAAACAGATTCTTTGTCCAAGGCGACCCAAAAGCTATTTTAATGTTGGTAGTTTCGAGTGATTCCATGGAGGAAACACAATCGTTAGCCAACGATTTAATTACCGATTTAAAACAAAATGATTTTGGTTATACACATGAAAAATTAATTGGTGACGATATTCAAAAAGCGATTAATTTGCGAAAAGCTGGTCTCGGATTATTAGGCAATATTGTTGGTGATAATAAGGCAGTTGCATGTATTGAAGATACAGCAGTAGCGTTGAATGACCTACCCAATTATATAACTGAGTTTAGTGAAATGATGGTTAAATACGATCAAAATGCAGTTTATTATGCCCATGCTGGCGCTGGGGAATTGCATTTACGTCCTATTTTAAATTTAAAAAAAGAAAAAGATGTTAGGGCATTTAGAACCATAACTACTGATGTTGCCACTTTGGTGAAAAAATATGGTGGGTCTCTAAGTGGTGAACATGGTGATGGTATAGTTAGATCTGAATTTATTCCTATGATTTTAGGGAATAAAAACTATGAGTTACTTCGGAAAATTAAATACAGTTTTGATCCTCATAATATTTTCAACAAAGGTAAAATTATTGACCCTATGCCTATGGATAGTGCACTGCGGTATGAAGTAGACAGAATAGAACCTGAAATTGAAACCATAACAGATTTCTCTGATTCTGAAGGTATTTTAAAAACTGCAGAAAAATGTAATGGATCTGGAGACTGTAGAAAAACTGTTTCTGCCGGTGGTACTATGTGCCCAAGTTATAGAGCAACAAAAAATGAAAAAGATACCACAAGAGCTAGAGCTAATGCCTTAAGAGAATTTTTAACCCAAAGTGAAAAAATCAATAAATTTGACCATAAAGCCTTATTTCAGGTTTTTGATCTCTGTTTGAGCTGTAAAGCTTGTGCTAGTGAATGCCCTAGCAATGTAGATGTTGCAGCTTTAAAGGCCGAATTTTTATACCAGTATCAAAAAGAAAACGGAATATCATTTAGAACTAAAATGTTTGCCGAAAATGTAAAATGGAACAAATTAGGTAGTATAACTCCATGGTTGACAAATACTTTGTTAAATACGCAACTTTCAAAAAAGGTTATGGGTATTGCTCCGCAAAGAAGTATTCCAAAATTAGCCAGGCAAACAGTTATAAAATGGTATAAAAGTAACAAATCAAGATTTGAAAAACTCAATTACTCCAAAGGTCAAATACATCTTTTTATAGATGAATTTACCAATTATTATGATGCCAATGTGGGTATTGATGCGATTGAAGTTTTATCAAGATTAGGTTATCAGGTTATTATAACCGATCATAAAGAAAGTGGTAGAAGCTTTATTTCTAAAGGATTTTTAGAACAAGCAAAAAATATCGCCAATTTTAATGTAGATCATTTTAAGGATTTGGTAAGCGAAGAAACACCATTGGTTGGAATAGAACCTTCTGCTATTCTATCTTTTAGAGATGAATATATTCGTTTGGCAGATGGCAAATCTACAGCTAAAAGGATATCAAAAAATACTTTTACCATGGAAGAGTTTTTTGAAAAAGAAATTAATAAAGGTAATATTACAGCAAACCATTTTAATGACTCAAACAAAACCTTAAAAATTCATGGCCATTGTCATCAAAAATCACTTTCCAATATGAGCGCCTCTTTTAGCATGCTTAGTTTGCCTGTGAATTTTAAAGTCTCTTTAATAAATTCTGGATGCTGCGGTATGGCTGGTTCATTTGGATATGAAAAAGAGCATTATAAACTTAGCATGCAAGTTGGAGAAGATACCCTATTTCCAAAAATTAGAAATATGGATATGGAGGTAAACATAATTGCTTCTGGAACAAGTTGTAGGCATCAAATATTTGATGGAACAAAAAAAAAATCACAACATCCTATAAGTATTTTAAGGAAAGTCATGAAATAAATTTTGCAGAAAAGTTGAAATAGATTAAATTTGAAAGCTCTTATTTTTATTCACTAAATATCAGGTATTTATAATAATAAAAAGAATGATCATTGCTGTGTAAATATTTAATAAAAAAAATTAGATTAAATAACCAGAAAATTAATTAACAAACGATATGCGCATGAAAATTTTAAAATTAATTTTTACTATTTCTTTATTTTTACTTTTTACAAATATTACATATAGTCAAACGGAACAAGTTCAAAAACCAAAACCTTCTTTAAACAATGGTACTATTGAAAGTCAATTTGATTATTTATATAGAAAATCAAGTTCCTATCAAGAATATAAAGTTGTTAAAAAAACATTTTTTGTTAAGATTAAAGGCAATGTTTTAGATTCCTTAAAAAACTTAAAAAAGGAACTAGCAAACACAAAAATAGTTGTTACATCACAAGGTGACGAAATCAACAGTTTGAAAAATGATTTGAAAACAACCAATGATAACTTAACAAATGTCACTAAAGAAAAAGACAATATTAAATTTATTGGAATTCCTTTAACAAAAGCATCTTATAACAGTATTTTATGG
>CAYPHN010000055.1:11102-14129 GCA_964410265.1 uncultured Flavobacteriaceae bacterium
TTGAAATTCTTATAGTGCTGCTGTTGTTTTTCATTTATAAATACAACGCCAGTAACACCTTTACCAAACAATCTAAAGAATTACTTACAGAAACCGAAGATGAATTTAAATCTTATAAAGCAGTTGCCTTAGAAAGAGAACAAAAGGTGAGACGTGAATTACAAGACGAATTGAACAAACAAAAATACAAAACTAAAAAAGGTAAAAAAGAATAATCCTAGTTTAAACTATAACATTCAATAGTCCGTTATACTTTTGTATGCAATTGATTAATCTTTAGTTATAAAATAATACTAAATACGGCAACTTGTTGATTTTCATTTATTTAATTCATAATTCAACATACATAACTCCATAATTACACGAAGTGTTGATATTCACACCCATGTTTCAAAAACATGGGTTTTTTGTTTTCCTGAATGTTTTGTTCTGAAATAGGTAAAATAATTACATTAACAATATTTATTGAAGAAGATTTTTTATATTGACGATGCATTTCAATTATTCTTTATACATTTACATACTCAATACACTTAGCTTTTCGGGTTTCTCACTCTTTATTTTTGCCTGTAACTCCGTTAAATTTTTAAACCGTAACATTGCTATGCTTGAAAAATTTGCCTTGTTACAAACAAAAATAAATTCGTCATAATTCCCGAAAAGCTAAATTCATCGAGTATATATTAAAAATTCCAAACTTATGATAAACAAAACATTAGTCTTAATTATTTTTCTTATCGGATTTATAGTTACAGCACAAAAAAAATTACCCAAGAACAAGTCTCTAATCAAAAACTCTGTTTCAAATCACAAAGCGGATCTTATTGCAATTAGTGATGAAATATGGGCGTATGCCGAAACCGCCTTTGAAGAAAATAAATCTTCTAAATTATTAGCAGATTATGCCGAAAAGAATGGTTTTAAAGTAGAAAGAGGTGTAGCAGGAATGCCTACAGCTTTTGTTGCCACTTATGGATCTGGCAAACCAGTAATTGGCGTATTAGGAGAGTTTGATGCACTTCCAGGAATATCACAAAAGGCAATACCAACCAAAGAAGCACTTAATGAAGGAGGAGCCGGTCATGGATGTGGACATAACCTATTTGGCACAGGTAGTTTAGGTGCAGCTATTGCAATAAAGGAATTGATGGAACAAGGAAAAATCAAAGGAACAATTAAATTTTTTGGAACCCCAAGTGAAGAAAAATATTTTGGTAAAATATGGATGGTTAGAGCAGGTTTATGGGATGATGTTGATGTAAACATAAGTTGGCATCCATCGGCTGAAATTAAAGCCGATACCCAAAGCTCTTTGGCTTTGGTCGATTTTAAAGTCGAGTTTTTTGGTCAGGCTGCACATGCTTCAGCAGATCCATGGAATGGTAGAAGTGCATCAGATGCTTTAGAATTATATACTACAGGTATTAATTATTATAGAGAACATGTAAAGCCCACTGTAAGAATGCACTATCATATCCAAGATGGAGGTCAGGTTGTAAATGTAGTACCCGATTATGCTCGATTATGGGTTCGCGTTAGAGACACCAAACGCTCGGGTATGTTACCAGTTTATGAACGTGTTAAAGAAATGGCTGAAGGTGCTGCTATCATGGCTGACGTAGATTTTAAAATATCTTTAATTTCTGGAATTTATGAAGTACTTGTTAATAGAACCGGCGAAGAAGTAATGCAAAAAAACTTAGAATTACTTGGGCCTATAAACTATACTGATGAAGAAATTGCCTTTGGAAAAAAAATTCAAGAATCTACTGGTAAAGAACAAGTTGGGATGGATAGTAAGATTAGACCACTGGAAGCAACTAAAGAAAACCCTGGTGGCGGATCTACAGATGTGGGTGACGTTAGCTGGAATGTAGCCAACATAAATTTAGGGGTAACAACTGCTCCAAAAGACACACCTTGGCATTCTTGGGCAGTTGTTGCTTGTGGCGGCATGTCTATTGGTCATAAAGGGATGCTTTATGCTTCTAATGCTATGGCGATGACGATGCTCGATCTTTTTGAAGATTCAAAATTGGTGAAAAGCATTAAAGAGGAATATATTAAACGTAAAGGTGATGAGGTATATAAAGCTATTATCCCTGAAGGGCCTCCACCAATTTCTAACAATTAAATTGACGAGACGAATAAAAATAAGATATTAACAATCTCAGCAATAATTTTAATCGTATTTGGTATTGTAATGACTTATATTGGTGCATTTTATGCTGTAAAAACTATATTGCCACCCATCATTACTGATATAGGTTTTTTGTTATTGCTTGGAGTTTAAATGCTTTAAAAAAATAATGGTTTATGCTCCTCTAAATAAATTAAGGCATTGGTACCTTCGTTAAAAAGTAAATCCAAAATACTCAAATTTGAAATATACCCATGTTTATCATTAAAAACTTGGGTATATTTTTTTAAGTTATAAACCTGTTTACCTTTGGCAATAGCTAAGCCTCTCAAATCATTTATCTCATTTATTTTTGGCTGATAAATTTTGGTTTTATTAATTGGTATATTAATTTGCAAACATGTATTGATTATCTCAATAGATTCCAAATTTAAATCTAATAAATATTTGTTTTTTTTTTGAACTACAGAAATAATATCATCTTTATAGAACTCGTAAAAAGGGGAAGAGCTATATGCAGCATCCAATGTTTTAATGTGTAGTTTTTGCCAAGAAACACTTTGATCAATTTGAATGTCTTTTGTTTTATTTTTTCCTGAACTCTTGGTATGTAAAATTGGAACATTTAACATTTGCTTGCCGTTGGCGCCGTAAATATAATACCTGTTGCGATAGGTTTGTTTTTGATAATTATCTTCAACTTCAAAAATAATATTTTCGGCAACAGCCAAAGCAACATATTGCAATATGGGAGCAAATAATGTAGGTTGCAAACACAAAGCGAAATGGTTAATATGTTGATTTGTAATTTGCATATTTTTAAAACCTTAAAGTCGAACTCAGTCCATCAATGTGCAAAAAAGCACATATTATCTATTTTGATAACT
>CAYPHN010000056.1:0-14082 GCA_964410265.1 uncultured Flavobacteriaceae bacterium
CAATCAGAAGTACGAAAAGTGAGATTGCAAGTTTAAAGTTAAAATTATTTGTTAGCAATGAGTTCTGCAAGTAATTTTTTGGCCCTAAGCAACTTAACTTTGATATTGTTCATTGGTTCATCTAGTTTTTTTGCAATTTCTTTATAACTCAACTCTTGAAAATATCGCAAATTTATTACTTCTTGATAATGAGGTTTTAGCTGCCTGATAAAGGCTTTTAATTGAGCGAGATTTTGTTCTTGTATCAACATGTCTGCAGGAGAAGGTTCTTCATCAACAATTTTATGAATTTCAGGGTGGTGTTTATTGATGGATATAGTTTCTGTTTTTTTCTTCCTTAAATGATCAATATTAATATTGCTAGAAATAGTAAAAAGCCATGTTTTAAATTGATAGTTCTCATCGAATGTGGCTATTTTATCAAAGGCTTTTGCAAAAGTTTTGATGGTAATATCTTCAGACTCATCTTCATTTTGGCATTTATTGAATTGAAAGTGATATACATCTTTCCAATATGTATTTAAAAGTAAATGAAAGGCCTTTTGATTGCCTTTTTTGGCTTGAACAATTAATAAAGCAATGTCTACTTTTTCACTCATTTAGAAATTACCATTGATTAGGTGGACAAATAATATTTTTAATATAAATGTATAATTGCATAAATATAATAGAAATTTCAAATAATGGTGCGAAAATAACCAAATCTTTTTCATGGAGCAACCTTGCTGACCTCCCTATAATAAGATACCAAATCAAGAATCTAAAAAGAATTAAAAGGATAGATAGAGTAGGGTTAATGTTAAAGATTATTAATAATACCGCAAATAACCAAAATAATAATTGCGATAGATAAAATAGGCCGAGTAATATTTTATGTAAGTATTTATAGTGATTTGCTGTTGTAATGTGTCGACTTTTTTGATGAATCCATTTTTTAAAACTTGTTTCTGGTTTTGAAATAGTAAAACTTTTGTTTGTAAAGCAAATAACTGTATTCTGTTTGGTAGAGGCTTCCATAATAAACAAGTCGTCATCACCAGAACTAATGTGGGTATGATTATTAAACCCGTCTACCTTATTATAAATACTCTTTTTATAGGCCATGTTTCTGCCCACTCCCATGTAGGCATGCCCAATTTTCGCAAACGAAAAATATTGAATCGCAGTAAGTAAAGTTTCAAAACGAATTAATTTATTTAGAAACGAATTTTTATTTTTTTGGTATGCACCATATCCTAAAACAATCTCTTTGGTATCAGAAAAATAAGATGTTATTTCATTCAACCAATTGTTACTATTAGGTTGGCAATCTGCATCGGTTAAAATTAAATATTCATTTGTGGCGGCTTGTATACCTATACTTAAAGCATCTTTTTTCCCTCTATACGCTTTATTATCGATTGTTATTGTTTGAATGGAAAGTTTATCTGAACTATAATTAGATTTAAATGCCTGCATAACGCTTAAAGAATCATCAGAAGAAGCGTCATTTACCAATACCAATTCATAATTGCTGTAGTTTTGAGCTGCAATAGCCGGCAAGTGTTGTTTTAAATTATCCGCTTCGTTTTTAGCGCAAATAATAATAGATACAGGGAGAGATCGATAATCCTTTTTCTTTGTTGTTGAAAAAGAAAATTTTCCGAAAAGAAATAAATAAAAGAATGTTTGAATAATAATTACAAAACAAAATGAAATAAAAATTAACATCTTGTTTTAAGATACTGTTTTGGCTTCTATATTATCCAAATTAGTAGAACAAGTTTCTTGTTTTCCGCAACCACAAACGATACCTTTTGCTTTCATTTGTACATTTTTACCAGAACAGGTTCCATCAAATTCACCATCTTTTTTTGCCCAAATTTTTATTGCTATTCCAGCAAAACCTAAACCTAAGAGAATAATGCTTAATAAGAGTAGTTTCATATGTCTAAATTTTAATTTTTTATAGGTGACACATATTGTTCTCTATTTGTCATCCCCTTGTGTGTCAAAATCTGGTATGCTCGATTCATGATATAAAAATTATATTAAATAGATACTGCAAAGTTAATTCATTTAAAATAAATTTGCTTGTTATTTATATTTTTATTGTATAATGTCAACGTTAAAATAAACTTAAAATATAAATATTCATACGGTTTATTTTGATAAACTTTCTAAAAACACATCAGTGTCTTGTTTGAAATCATCCATGGTAAATTCATGATCCATCTTGCATTTTATTTTAAGGAATTTCATATCACTATTCCATTGATTGCCATCAAAAAAGTCCAAGCCTTTAAAATCACGAACTTTGTATAAAGATTTTTCGCCATAACAGGTGCCTAGGTAAACAAAATCATAATTGTTTTCAGAAGCCCATTTAATTACGCTAAACATCATAAATTTTCCTAATGAAAATGATTGGTAAGCCATATCAAAAAATGAAAACCAATAATGTAAAGTACCTTTTTCTATAATGGCAATTACATATCCTACATTTTTGTTTTGTATTTCAAACTCAAAAATATGGCTAACGCTTTCCGATTGTACAATATAGTTTAATCGTTCGGCATTCAATCCTTCACTAAACCTCTTTTTGCCATAATCTAAACAAAATGATAAAAACTCCTTATTCGAAATATCAAAATTGGCTATGGGAGTTAATTTAAAAGATGGATTTAATTCAGCTATTTTTTTGTTTACCCTTCTGTTTTCTGAAGATTCTTTAAAATTTTTAATATTAACTCTTAGACTTCTCGCAAAATAGTAAGTCTCATGTTGTAAGTGAACATTATTAGAATATGGTAAAAAACCTTTGTTATATATTCCAGGAATTTCTGACTGACTTTCTTTGATACAATATTTTGCATAATTAAAGGTATAGCTACTGTAGTCAACAAAACTTTCTGAATAGAATATTTTCATGTGTCTTTCTTTATTTTATTAAATCTGTCACATGTTGCCTGCCTGCCGCAGGCAGGTTAGCTATTGTCACCCAATCAAGTTGGGTGCAGGCTATTTCTTTGTGTGTCAACATTTGGTATGCTCGTTTCATGGATATATTTTTTGACAAACTTACATGAATAATAAGTGATTTGCAATAGTAACCTCTTAGCCAAAAGTGAGTTGGTGGTTGCTCTATTAGCAACCACCAACTTTTATTAAAATTTAATACTATTCTTTAACCAACTCTTTTTGAATATTTTGAGGTACTGGTTCAAAGGATGAAAATTTTGTTTTAAAGGTTGCTCTTCCTTGCGTTTGCGAACGCAAACTTGTAGAATACTTATACATTTCTGCCAATGGAACTTTTGCTTTAATAATTTGGTGTTTGCCATCGCTGTCCATTCCCATGATAATGGATCTTCTTGATTGAAGATCTGTCATAACATTACCCATTAATTCTTCGGGTACTCTTACTTCAAGATCGTGAACTGGTTCCATTAATTTTGGTTTTGCAGCTAAAAAAGCTGCTTTAAATGCATGAGCGCCAGCAATTTTAAAGGAGATATCATTAGAGTCTACAGAATGCATTCTGCCATCGTAAACCATAACTCGAATATCTCTTGCGTAGGAGCCTGTTAATGGACCCTCTTCCATTACTTCCAAAATCCCTTTCATAACAGCTGGTAAATATCGGGTATCAATTACACCTCCTGTGATACAGTTATAATAGATTAATTTACCTCCCCATTTTAGCTCAATTTCTTCTTTACCTCTTATATTAAAACCTTCTGGGTCGTCAATGCCGTCATACCAAGGTTCAATTTTTAGATGAACTTCTCCAAACTGACCAGCACCACCTGATTGTTTTTTGTGTTTATAACTTTTAGATGACGGTCGTTGTATAGTTTCTCTATAAGCTATTTTTGGTTTTACAAAAGCCGCATCGATCCCGTAAATATTTTTTAAGGCCCAATCTACCGTTGCCAAATGTAATTCACCTTGGCAAGATAAAATCAATTGTTTTAATTCGGTAGAGTATTTTATCACAACAGTTGGATCTTGACTATGAATTTTTTTAAGTACTTCATTTAATTTTTCCTCATCCTTTTTATTCACGGCACTAACCGATTTTCTAATTCTTGCTTCTGGAAAAATAATTGGTTTAATTGTTATTTCATGTCCTTCAGCGTGCAAAGTGTCATTGGTTTCTGTGTATTTTAGTTTTAAAGTTGCACCAATATCACCTGCGTAAAGTTTATCAACAGCATGGCGTTTTTTACCATCCATAATAAATAGCTGATTTAAACTTTCTACCTCACCATTTCTAGAGTTTACCAACCGGTCATTTTGTTTTACTTTACCTGATTTAACTTTAAAAAATGTGATTTGTCCTAAATTTGGTTCATGAAATGTTTTAAATATAAAAATAGAAGTTGGTTCATTTGCCTTGCAAATAATTTCATTGCCTTCTAAACTTTGTTCTGGTTTTAAGTCGGCCGCCGCCGGAGCAACATTATCAATAAAGCCCATTAGTCTTCCACTGCCCATATCATTTAAAGCAGAAACACAAAAAACAGGAAATAATTCATGGTTTATCATTCCTTTTTTTATTCCTAAGCGCATTTCATCTTCATTTAAGGTTCCTTTATCAAAATAAAGCTCCATAAGTTCTTCATCATTTTCAGCGGCTTTTTCCACCAATTCATTATGTAAAAAATCAGCCATTTCTTTTTGATCATCAGGAATTTCTAATTTTTCAGGTTTTCCACCTTCAGGTTTAAATTTATAAACCTTCATTTTTAAAACGTCAACAATACATTGTGCACCATCAATTTTAATTGGATATTGTACTTTAACTGCATTATTACCAACAAGTTCAACAATACCTTGATAGCTCTGCTCGAAATTAGCTTGTGGGTGGTCAATTTGATTGATTACAAAAAGTGTTGGTCGACTGAATCGATTGATATATTCCCAAATTATTTCTGTACCAACTTCAACACCTTGCTGTGCGTTTATAAGGGTTACAAGAGAATCTGCTACACGCATGGTCGATGCAATCTCGCCAATAAAATCATCTAAGCCAGGTGTGTCAATAATGTTGATTTTGTAATTTCTCCATTCTGTGTGAAGTGGTGTTGCAAAGATGGAGGATTCTCTTTCTTGTTCGATAGGATGGTAGTCGGCTACAGTATTTTTGTCTTCTACGGAACCTCTTCGGTTTAATAAGCCGGCTTCAAAGAGCATGGTTTCGGCAAGCGTAGTCTTGCCGCTATTATGAGACCCAACCAATGCAATGTTTTTGATGTGTTTTTCGTCGTATATTTTCATGAAAAGAGCTTTAAAGGTTAACACCTATAAAGTTAAGAAATTTTACTCGAAGTATTTTATGATAAATGTTAGGAAATAAATTAAATGTATTTTATAACACATTCACTTCAGTCTCCAAATCAATACCAAATGTATTGCTTACAGATTTTAATATTTTTTGTGCTAGATTAAAAATTTCTTTACCGGTAGCATTACCATAATTAACCAAGACCAAAGCTTGATTTTTATGTACTCCGGCATCACCAAATCGTTTACCTTTAAATCCACATTGTTCTACCAACCATCCGGCAGGGACTTTAACCAGTTTATCAGAAATAGGGTAGTGGGGTATATTTGGATATTCTTTTTCCAATTTATTAAATTGTAAAATAGGTATTACAGGATTTTTAAAAAAACTACCACTATTGCCAATTTTTTTTGGGTCGGGTAATTTACTCTGGCGAATTGCAATAACCGCATTAGAAATATCTTTTATGGTTGGATTTTCAATTTGCTTGTCATCGAACGCTTTCTGAATAGCACCATAAGAAGTATTTTGTTGGTGTTTGTTTTTAGATAATTGAAAAGTAACATTAACAATAATATACTTTCCTTTATAAATATTTTTAAAAACAGATTCTCTATAGCCAAAATTACAATCCTCTTTATTAAAGGTCTTTATTTTGCCGGTTTTAATTTCTAATGCCTCCAGTTCATAAAAACAATCTTTAATCTCAACACCGTAAGCCCCAATGTTTTGCATGGGTGACGTACCTACATTACCAGGTATGAGTGATAAATTCTCCAATCCGCCAAAATTACGATCTAAACACCAAAGCACAAATTCATGCCAATTTTCACCAGCTTGAGCCTTGATAAAAACGAAGTCTGTTTTATTTGAATTTTCTAAAATTTCTTTTCCTTTTAGATCTATATGTACAACAGGTTTAACAATATTTTTAGTGAATAAGACATTGCTTCCTCCGCTAAGGATAAAAACATCTTTATTTTCGGAAATTATTTTTTTTAAATTGGAAAGAGAAGTTACCGATACAAAACTCTCGGCATAAACATTTATACCGAAAGTGTTGTAGGGTTTTAATGATGTTTTGTTTTGAAACATTAACTATTATATTGCTCTAATGCAAGTTTAAGCAATTCAACCGAACGAATCAAACTTTCTTTGTTCAAAACATAAGCAATGCGAATTTGGTTTTTTCCAGAGCCTGGAGTCGAATAAAACCCACTTGCAGGAGCTACCATAATGGTTTCTTTATTATCTGTAAATTTTTCTAACATCCATTGCGCAAAATCATCGGCATCAGCTACAGGTAATTCGGCAATACAATAAAAAGCACCTTTTGGTGTAGAAACTTTTAAATTAGGAATTTTATTAAGTTCGCTTATTAATATATCACGTCTCCCAACATATTCTTCGATTACTTCGTCAAAATAACTTTGAGGAGTTTCTAAGGCAGCTTCACTTGCCAATAAAGCATAAGTTGGTGAACTCAATCGAGCCTGAGCAAATTTTAATATGGTTTGAATAAATGCTTTGTTTTTTGAAACAACACAGCCAATTCTTGCACCACACATACTATATCGTTTGGAAACGGAATCGATCATAATGGCATGTTGGTCCAAGCCATCTAAACTCATTACCGAGTTGTGTACTTCTCCATCGTATACAAATTCACGATAAACTTCATCGGCTATTAAAAACAAATCGTGTTTTAAAACCAATTCTTTTAATTTTTGAATTTCTTCTTTGGCATATAAATAACCAGTTGGATTTCCTGGATTGCAAATTAAAATAGCTTTGGTTTTTGGAGTGATCAATTTTTCAAATTCCTCAATTTCTGGTAGCGCAAATCCATCATCAATGCTAGATACAATAGGTATTACCTTTGTGTTGTTTGCAGTTGAAAACCCATTATAGTTGGCATAAAATGGTTCAGGAATAATAACTTCATCTCCTGGATCAGTAATACTTCCTAAGGTAAATGACAGCGCTTCAGATCCTCCTGTTGTAACAATAATATCGTTTGCAGAAACATGAATATCATTTTTTTTATAATATGCAGCTAGTTTTTCACGATAGGTTTCAGACCCTTCACTCCTTGCGTATTCTAGTACTTTTAGATCATTATTTTTAACAGCATCTAAAGCTATTTGAGGTGTTTCTATATCGGGTTGGCCAATGTTTAAAGGATAGATTTTAATTCCTCTTTTTTTAGCACCTTCTGCAAAAGGGACTAATTTTCTTATTGGTGATTCGGGCATATGAATCCCTTTTTGTGATATTTTAGGCATGACGATTTACAGTGTTAAATATTAGTGCAAAATTGCGAAAATTAATTATTATACCATAATTTGCCCGTCTTTATTTTGAGGGCTATATAAAAAATATTATCTTTATTTTTGAAATAAATAAACCCTTAAATTGAAAAGATATGTCGAGTGATTCAAAATTTTTAATAGGTCTAATATTTGGCGCTGCTGCAGGTGCTGTGGCAGGTTTGATGATGGCACCAGCCTCAGGTAAGGAAACACGTGAAAAAATCGCGGATAAAGCAAGTGATTTAAAAAGTGATTTAGAGACTAAATTTAATGATTTTTCTGAAAAAATAAGTAATTTAGATAGTGATACCATAAATGATTTTAAATCAAAATTTTCTGATGTAAAAGATTCTGTAAAAGAAAAATATGCCCATGTGTCTTCAAAAGTAAAAGATTTAGAAAAGGAATTGGTGGAAAAAATGAATTCGCTTAAAAAAGAGGCCGAAGAAATGGAAGTCAATGCCGAAAACAATTAAGAAGTATTGTTTATGTTTGATACTTTAAAAAAATACATCGAAAATAGGATGCAGCTTGTCAAATTGGAATTGGTAGGAGTACTATCAAATTTGGCTGTAAAAATGATTAGTTCTTTAATTCTACTCTTCATTAGTATGTTTATACTTATTATGCTAAGTATTTCTTTGTCCTTTTGGATATCTTCATTATTAGGTAGTTATGTCATGGGATTTGCATCTGTAGGAGTAATTTATTTATTCATGTTAATTGTTTATATCGTATTTTTTAAAAAGAAAATAGATACTTTAGTAAAAGATCAAATTGTTAGTGCAGTTTTTGTTACGGAAGAAGAATTAAAAGATAAAGATTATTAATTTATGGCTATCGACTTATCTACACAAATTAGAACCTATGAAGATCTGCTAGTTGCAAAGGAATTTATAAAATCTGAGATTCGCAAGCAAGAGTATACCTTTTCTAACAATCCTTTTTTTAAAATTTCATCATCGTTCCTTGGTGGAAATTCTTTAAAAGATATTATTAAAAGCCCTTTAGATTCCTTTACTAAAGAAAATATAATAAAAACGGTTGAAAATTTGCTTAGCACTTTTTTATTGGCAAATAAAAAAACTAGGGGTATTTATATTGGGTTTGTGATAGCTAAAGAAATGATTCCATTTACTTTGCTAAAAATCAACGAAATGTTAAATAAGAAGTAATAAGCATTACTTTTTCAGGAATTGTACAAGTATTTTATGACTATATGGATAATTACCAGCGTAAAAATTTAGATTACTAATATATAAGCTAAAGTTTTCTTAAAAATTATTAATTCTCTATTATTTGCGGTAACTTGATTTAAAGTTGTTTGATATGAGAATTCTTAGAATATATCTTTTTATACTTTTTCTTTTATTTTCTTTTTCAGGAATTGCTCAAGGTAAATTTCGAATTGTGGATACCAATAAAGAAAGCGTAAGTATTCCTTTCACTTTAGTAAATAATTTAATTGTTATTAAAGGAGAAGTGAATGGAAAGGAGTTGTCATTTTTATTAGATACTGGTATTACAAAAACTCTTTTATTCAATTTAAAATTTTCTAATTCTTTAAAATTAAATCATATTGAAAATATTCAGTTAAGAGGCCTTGGTGAAGGTAAGTCCATCAATGCTTTAAAATCAAATAAAAATACAATGCGAATTAAAGGGATTGTAAATTTCAATCATATGGTTTATTTAATTATGGACAGTATGTTTGATTTATCTGCAAAAATGGGTATGGATATCAATGGTATTATTGGAGGTGATCTATTTAAAGATTTTATTGTAAAGATTGATTATTCCAAGGAAAAATTAACATTTTATAATCCAGAAACTTATGTGTATAAAGATTGTAAAAAGTGCGAATCTTTTCCTTTGTCTTTTTTTAATAATAAACCATTTATAGATGTTTATGTTGAAAATTACCTTGGCCAGGAGCACAAAGCAAATCTATTAATTGATTCGGGTGGAGGAGATGCTTTATGGCTTTTTGAAGACACACATCCTAAAGTTATTGTGTCTAAAAAATATTTTAGAGACTATTTAGGCAAAGGATTAAACGGTGATATTTACGGTAAAAGAAGTAAAGTAAACAAACTTCGTATCGGTAGTTTTGTTTTTGAAAATGCTTCAGTTTCATATCCAGATTCAATATCTATTTTAAAGGTTCGCAATAATAAGACAAGAAATGGCACACTTGGAGCGGAAATGCTAAAACGTTTTCATGTAATATTTGATTACCCAAATAAAAAAATAACATTGAAGAAGAATTTAAAATATTATAAGGCACCATTTTCTTATAATAAAAGTGGTATTGAAATTATATATGGTGGAGATATGTTGGTGAAAGAACACATATCAGAGTACTCAAATTATAAGATCCATGATGATGATGGATCGAACATTATTACAAAAATGATTTCCAGCTATGGTTTGGCATATAAGCCCAGTTATGAAATATCTAATATTAGAGAGGGTTCTCCTGCAAAAAATGCTGGTTTAAAGGTTGGTGATATTATTTTAGAAATTAATGGTAGTTTGGCATATAATAAAGAAATGCAGGAAATTATTTTAATCTTATCCGGTAAGGAAAATAAAAAGATAAGGCTATTAGTAAATAGAAATGGATTACATTTTAAATTTGAATTTTATTTAAAAGACATGTTATAAAAAAAGCCCTGTTTAAGGGCTTTATATTCTTGTAAATTGTAAAATTAATTTTCTGATACAATACGCTTCTTTTTCTGTAAGTCGTCATTTTTAGTTTCTAAAACTCTCCCTTTAATTCTTAAAACTTTTTTAGATTCAAAAGCATTGGAAGTAATGGTTACAGTTTTTGAAAACGGACCAATACGGTTGGTTGCATATTTTACTTTTATTTCACCGGTCTCACCAGGCATAATAGGTTTTTCTGGTTTGGTTGGTACCGTACAGCCACAGCTACCTTTTACTTGACTAATAATAATAGGAGATTTACCTATATTTTTAAATTTAAAAATACGATTGCCATCTGAATTCTGAGCAATTTCACCATAGTCAATTACATCATTTTCAAATTGAAATATCGGTCCAGTAAAATCTTTTTTAATTTCTTCTTTGGTTTGCGCATTAATGTTTAACGATAAAGCGCCAATAAATAAAACTAATAATATATTTCTCATAATCTTTATTTTGTTGTAAAATTAATACTTTTTTAAATAAAATAGTAACTAAAAAGAGGTTAAATTATTGCTTAAAATTGTAATTTTGCACACTATTTCACAAAAATTTAACAAATGACTATTCCTACAAAATATAATGCCATTGCAGTTGAAGAGAAATGGTACGACTATTGGATGAAGAATAAATATTTTTATTCAAGCCCAGATCAAAGAGAGTCGTACACTATTGTAATACCTCCTCCAAATGTTACAGGTGTACTACATATGGGTCATATGTTGAATAATACCATTCAAGATGTGTTAATTAGGCGAGCTAGAATGTTGGGCTATAATGCTTGTTGGGTGCCCGGTACAGATCATGCATCTATTGCTACTGAAGCGAAAGTTGTGGCAAAGTTAAAAGAAGAAGGAATAGCAAAATCAGACTTAACTAGAGAAGAATTTTTAAAACATGCTTGGGATTGGACACATAAGCATGGAGGAATTATACTAGAACAATTAAAAAAACTAGGAGCTTCATGTGACTGGAATCGTACCAAGTTTACAATGGATGAAGATATGTCTGAATCTGTTACAAATGTGTTTATTGATTTGCACAATAAAGGATTGATCTATAGAGGTTATAGAATGGTAAACTGGGATCCTGAGGCCAAAACAACAGTTTCTGATGAAGAGGTAATTCATGTTGAAAAGAAAGGTAAATTATATTATTTGCGTTATGCTATTGAAGGATATGACGATTTTGTAACTATCGCCACTACACGACCAGAAACAATTTTGGGAGATACTGCTATTTGTATCCATCCGAATGATGAAAGATTTAAACATTTAAAAGGCAAAAAAGTAATTGTTCCTATTGCAAATAGAGCAATAGAAATTATTGAAGACGAGTATGTAGATACTGAATTTGGAACAGGTTGTTTAAAAATAACTCCTGCCCATGACCCAAATGATAAAATTATTGGTGACAAACATAAATTAGAAGTTATTGATATTTTTAATGATGACGCAACTTTAAATGCGCACGGTTTACATTATCAAGGTAAAGATAGATTTGTAGTTAGAAAAGAAATTGTCGCTGAATTAGAAGCTTTAGGAAATCTTGTAAAAGTTGAAGATTATCAAAATAAAGTAGGTACATCCGAAAGAACAGGAGCTATTATTGAACCAAAAGTTTCAATACAATGGTTTTTGAAAATGAAAGATCTTGCCGAACCTGCTTTAAAGGCGGTTATGGAAGATGATGTAAATTTGGTGCCACAAAAATTTAAAAACACCTATCGCCATTGGATGGAAAATGTTCGTGACTGGAATATTTCTCGTCAGTTATGGTGGGGTCATAGAATACCTGCATTTTATTATGGAGATACACATGAAGATTTTGTAGTCGCTAAAACAGTTGAAGAGGCTGTAATATTAGTGAAAGAAAAAACAGGTAAAAATATTAGTATTTCAGACTTAAAACAAGATGAAGATGCCTTAGATACTTGGTTTTCATCATGGTTGTGGCCAATATCGGTTTTTGATGGTATTCGCAATCCGGAAAACGAAGAAATTAATTATTATTATCCAACTCGTGATTTGGTTACTGCACCTGAAATTTTATTCTTTTGGGTTGCAAGAATGATTGTTGCAGGTTTTGAATATAGAGGAGAAAAACCTTTTGAGAATGTTTATCTAACTGGTATTGTACGTGATAAACTAGGTAGAAAAATGAGTAAATCCTTAGGTAATTCACCAGACCCAATAGCCTTGATGAATAAATATGGCGCTGATGGTGTTAGGGTTGGGATGTTGTTAACTTCGCCTGCTGGAAATGATTTGCCTTTTGAAGAAGAATTGTGTGAACAGGGTAGAAATTTTACTAGTAAAATATGGAATGCTTTTCGATTGGTAAAAGGATGGGAGGTTTCAGATCAAATTGAACAACCTCTGTATGCGAAACAAGCCATAAAATGGTTTGATGCTAAATTGGATAAAGTGTTAAGAGATCTTGAAAAATCTTATGAAGGCTACAGAATTTCAGAGTCATTAATGACGACTTATAAATTTATTTGGGATGATTTTTCTTCTTGGTATTTAGAAATGGTAAAACCTGCTTATCAAAAGCCTATTGATGTAAAAACTTTTGAGCAAACCATAATAAATTTCGAAAAAATTGTAAAAATACTACACCCATTTATGCCTTTTATTACAGAAGAAATTTGGCAGTTACTTGGTAAAAGACCCAAAGAAGAAGCATTGATCATATCACCTTGGCCAGTGCTTGAGGAGGTGGAAGTTAAACTGGTTGATGCATTTGAATTTGCCTCCAGAGTGATATCTGGAATTAGAACAATACGCAAAGAAAAAAATATTGCGAACAAAGATGCAGTAGCACTTTTTGTGATCAATAATGAGAAAGCAAATTTAGATTTTGATGTAATTATTAAGAAATTAGGAAATATATCTAGTTTAAGTTATGTCAATGAAAAGCAAGTAGGAGCCTTATCTTTTCGGGTGAATTCGAATGAATACTTTATTCCAATTGGCGATAATATCAATGTAGAGGAAGAAATTAAAAAATTAGAAAACGAGTTAAAATACGCCAAAGGTTTTTTAAACGCTGTTCAAAAGAAATTGAGTAATGAACGCTTTGTAAATAATGCACCAGAGCAAGTTATTGCAATAGAACGAAAAAAAGAGGCGGATGCAGTAGCTAAAATCACTATGCTAGATCAGAGCTTAAAAAGTTTGAAAGGATAATTTATTATAAAATATTCTTAGAAGGATTAAAATACTATTAAAGAATATGCCGCCAATTCCAGTTACTTTTTCATTCTTTTGTAATGGTTTTTATTTTAATATCTAAGGCTACATCGCTCCAGGTTTTACTAATGCCATCGGCAGCTTTGTGTTTTTCATTACATACACTATTTAAAGCCTCAATAGCGGCTTGAGCTTTCCAGTTGTCAAGGTTCATTACTGCTTTTATATCAATGTTTTGTCCTTGAATTTCATAGGTGAACGGCATATTTTCACTTAAGCCATTCATTGTTATGTTGATAATTCCTTTACCATCAGTACCTGCATTTATTGTGCCTTTAAGGTTTAAGGTGTTTTTCATTATTCCAAAAAAGTAATTCACCAATTTATAATCTCGAATACTGTCGTTACTAAAAATACTACTTATCGGTATTTCAAACTCCAATCCGTTTATTAGGTCAGCAGGTTTTTCCGCAGGTTTTTTATTAGTAATTATAACCTCTTTAAAAATACCTTTTACAGGAATTTTTTCAGTGGTTTTATATGCTGTCCAGTTAACTACTGAATTTTTTGTATCAATAATGTAATTTTTAATTGC
>CAYPHN010000057.1:0-2713 GCA_964410265.1 uncultured Flavobacteriaceae bacterium
TAGAGTTTAAATACAATGAAAAATTGGGTTTTGCAGAGATGTTTTTAAATGGTAAAAATGTTGAAACTGAAATTAGAAGTATTGAAGTATCTAATTTTGTAAGTAAGATTGCTGCAGTATCTCAAGTTAGAGAAAAATTGGTAGAACAACAGCAAAAAATGGGCTTTAACAAAGGTATAGTTATGGATGGTAGGGATATTGGAACTGTAGTTTTTCCTAACGCAGAATTAAAAATATTTATGTCTGCTTCAGCCGATAAAAGAGCCAAAAGGAGGTTTAAAGAAATGACAGACAATGGTAAAGACATTAGTTATCAAGCTGTTTTGGAGAATGTTACCCGAAGAGATTTGGTAGATACCACTCGAAAGGATTCACCGCTTATTATGGCTGAAGATGCTATTGCAATTGACAATAGTGATTTGAATGTTGATGAAACATTTAATAAAGTTTTTGCATATGTTAAGCAAAGAATTAACAAATAACAAAGAATAAAATTAAGATTATGAAAAAATTGACATTAGTACCAAGTTTAGTGTTATTATTTATTTTAATTAGTTGTAATATACAGGGTCAAATGTTTAGTAAACTAGACAAAAGTCCGATGGATATTACCTCATATCCAAGTATACATGATGACTCTAATACCCAAATAAAAATTATTTATAGCAGACCCCAACTTAAAGGGAGGGCATTAACAGATCTTGTTCCCAATGACAAGGTTTGGAGAACCGGTGCGAATGAGGCTACAGAAATTATTTTTTACAAAAATGTAAAATTTGGGAAGAATAAGATTGAAGCAGGTACTTATACGCTTGTTGCAATACCAGGAGAAAAAGAATGGGTAATTATTTTGAGTTCAGGGGTTAATGTTTGGGGTGCGTATTCGTATAAAGAGGCAAATGATATTGCTAGAATTAAGGTGCCGGTAAATAAAGGAGATGAAGTACTTGAGGCTTTATCAATAGCTTTGGAAAAAAGCGATTTAGGTGTTGATATGATCTTAGGTTGGGACACTTTAAGAGTTAGAATTCCATTTGAGGATTAATTTATTCGTGAGGCTCTAAAAAATTAATTTAATTTTTAGTAGGTTGAACCTGCCTATCCTGGCAAGGTAGGTGCCTCTTCCATTGGGTCTATTCCTATTATTAGACTCAGTCTGTCAACTGACGGATGGGGTTTAATCGAAAAAAATTCTCGAGGCTCTGCCTCGGGGTTCCTATAAAATGTCATCCCCTTAGGGGATCTAAATAACAAATTTCGGTTTTTGACATTTATGTCAAAATGAAACCAGCGAAATACCCCTATGGCTCTGCCTCGGGGATAGTTGGTTTCAAGAAATTTTTATTTACTTTATCTAAAATATTTTTGTAGAAAAAGGGTTTTAGAAAACGGTTCAAGATAAATTGCAAAAAAGCAAAAAATATATAAAAGAAAATACTAAGGCGCTACAAACTCCATTTTAAGTTTGGATAATAATGCTATAATTTTATCTTTATCTTCTAACCTACAAGCAAGAAAATCGAAATTATTATTGTAAATTAATACAACCAAGCCTTTGTTTTTGAGCATGTTATTATTTCTATGTAAATAATCATAGGCATATTCATCGGTTTTGGCTGAATAGAATTTCATGCCTTTTAACAAAAGCAAATTATGTATGTTTTTATGCGCAACTTTGGCCTTTTCGCTATAAGCTAATAATTTATTATAAGTTAAAATTTGTGTGATCGCCCACTGAAAATACAAATAATCATCACCAGTATTTGTCCATTTGGCTAAATACGGATTGGGTTCAAAATTGGGGTCTTCGAATTTAATTTTTACCCCCCAGTTTTTTATAGTTGCTAATGAAAAATCTTTGTAAATAAAATCAAATTTTTGAGGATTAGAAATTGCCAACCAAAGTTTATTGGAAAGATCCTTTTTTTGACGGTCATCGAATATATCAAGTGTCAAAGCATCTACAAGTTCTACAAATAATTGTTTATCAATACCTAATTCTTTAGATTTAGGCATTATTTTTGTATAATTTCTTAATTTACTTTTAAATCTAATTTCTGTATAATCTTTATTTTGAGCCAAAATGAATAGACTCGAAGTTAAAAGGTAAATAAAGACTATTAATGTTTTCACTTTGGAAAAAGTTTGTATGTTATTGTTCGCTTTTTTAACGTTTAACATGATTAATTATTGGATAGCATGTTAAAAAAAAACCTGTTTTTATTTATATAAAAACAGATTTTAATGAGGGGGACCAATTTGAGTATTATGGTTGTACCAATTCCCATTGAAATTTTTCAAATAAATTGGTGATTTTATCTTTGCTCGATATATCACAAACTATGATATTATAGTAACCTTTTGTTACGAGAGCCACTAAACCTTTCTTTTCTAATTCAGTATTTACACTTTCAATATAAGAGTAAGCCCAATCATCATCTTTTGGCGATGAAAATTTGATTTCTTTTGTAATTAGTAATTCATTAAAAGAAAGCGCTACACTTTCAGCATCATCACCATATGTCATCAAATGAAAGTGTTCTAAAATTTTATTAAGAGCTAGTTGAAAATACGGATATTCATTGTCACTTACAGTCCAATCTGTTAAATAAGGGTTTGGCTCTAGTACAATATCCCCATTAGCATTTTTGCTTCCCCAATTTTTATTGGAAGTAACAGCAAAATCCTTGAAAACATAATCAAAAGTTTTTGG
>CAYPHN010000057.1:2723-14060 GCA_964410265.1 uncultured Flavobacteriaceae bacterium
TGCCAACCAAGTTTTATATACTATTTCTTCTTGTTCCGCTTTGGTATATACGTTAGCACCTAATAAACCAACAATGTCAATTAAAAGTTGCTTATCAATACCGAGCTCTGAAGTTCTTGGGTTGGAATCTTTGTACTTATATATATAGCTTCTAAATTCTACATTCGAATAATCAGTTTGTCCAAATGATGAAAAAGTTACTGCCAAAAAAGTAAAAGTGAATAGTAATTTTTTCTTCATAGATTAATTTTAGTTAAACTTTGTTTTAAGCATTTTGCAAAATATTAATTACCAGTGATTTACAGGTAAAAAATATTAACAAGTTGTACTAAAAATAAATTGATCTTAGGGGATTCAACTATTTTTATGTGGCAATATACTAATAAGTATTTAAATTTGCAAACAAATTTGTTTGTAAATAGAAGATTATTAGTAAGATAGAATAATTAAAAATAAAATTTAGTTACTTAACATTACCGGCATTACCAACATGGTAATTTCTTCACCTTCTTCTAATCCATCAATTGGAGTGAGAATTCCGGCTCTATTTGGTAAAGACATTTCTAATAAAATTTCATTAGAATTTAAGTGATTTAACATTTCTAATAAAAATCGTGAATTGAAACCAATTTGCATGTCATCTCCTTCATAACTACATTGTAATCGTTCATCAGCTTTATTAGAAAAATCAAGATCTTCAGCAGAAATTTTTAATTCGGTTCCTGCCATTTTTAAACGAATTTGATGGGTAGTTTTACTAGAGAAAATAGAAACTCTTCGAACCGAATTAGAAAATGAATTCCTTTCCAAGGTTAATTTATTAGGATTTTCTTTAGGTATAACTGCTTCGTAATTAGGGTATTTGCCATCAATTAACCTACATATTAATATGCTATTTCCAAAAATAAATTTGGCATTGGTGTCATTGTATTCAATGGTAACATCTTCGTCACTATTTGATAAAATATTTTTAAGTAAGGTCAATGGTTTTTTTGGCATTATAAACTCCGCCACTTCATTTGCATGTACGTCATTTCTAATATATTTCACTAATTTATGAGCATCTGTTGCCACAAAAATTAAATTTTCTGGGCTGAATTGAAAAAACACGCCACTCATTACAGGTCGTAAATCATCATTTCCAGAGGCAAAAATAGTTTTGGAAATGGCAGTAGCTAAAATATTACCACTTAATACCGTGGTACTTGGAGACTCTAATTCAACTGCTTTTGGAAATTCTTCACCATTGGCATAGGCCAAAGCATATTTACCACTTTCTGAATTAATTTCAATGGTGTTATTGTCTTCAGCTTTAAAGGTTAAGGGTTGTTCAGGAAAAGTTTTTAAAATATCTAATAACAATTTTGCAGGTACTGCAATAGCGCCATTTTGATCTGTTTCTACATCAATTATTGTACTCATGGTTGTTTCCAAATCAGAAGCAGATATTTTTAATTGATTGTCACTCAATTCAAATAAAAAATTATCGAGAATAGGTAAAGTATTATTTGTATTGATTACACCTCCTAGTATTTGAAGCTGTTTTAGCAATTGAGAACTAGATACTATAAATTTCATTTATAAAAAATTAATATAGATTAATGATATTTTGCTGTTGGTATAAGTATACAAATATATTGTTTTAAAGTCTAACTTAAAAAATAATTTTGGATAGATTTTTATTCAGTGCTATCCTATTAAAATTTACTATTAGATTAAAAAACTACTATAATTTAAATAATTGTTAGTGTGATAGTTATAGCTAAGTATATATTTTTTGTTCTTAAATCGAAGCAGTCATTTATCTTTGCGTTTTATTTAAAATATAATGTTAAGATTTTCTTAATACATAGCTTGTGTCTATTTAATTTTATAGATTTGTTACCATACTACACTTCGTGTATTTTTGAGTTATGAATTTTGAATTAAATAAAGAATATCAACGAGTTACGTATTTAGACAGTATTAGATAACTAAATTATATATCAATTAAATAAAAAAATGGAAAAAAACTTTTTATTGCCTTTCTTATTCTTTCTATTATGTATAGAAATTAATGCTCAAGTTCCTAAAAAACTAAACAGCAATGAAATTTACCATGCCATTGAAAAATTAAACTTTTTAGGGTCGGTATTGTATTTAGCAGCTCATCCTGATGATGAGAATACCAGGTTAATTTCCTATTTTTCTAATAAAGTACATGCGCGTACTGCCTATTTATCATTAACACGAGGTGATGGAGGTCAAAATTTAATAGGACCCGAAATTAGAGAACTGCTAGGTGTGATTCGAACCAATGAATTATTAAAAGCAAGAAAAGTAGATGGTGGAGAACAGTTTTTTACCAGAGCCAATGACTTTGGATACTCAAAACACCCTAAAGAAACACTACATATTTGGAATAAAGACGAAGTTTTGAGCGATGTAATTCATGTTATAAGAACTTTTCAGCCTGATATTATTATCAATAGATTTAATGTAGAATCAGCCGGTAAAACACATGGACATCATACTTCATCGGCTATGTTGAGTAAAGAAGCATTTGATTTAGCGGCAAAAAGTAGTTATCAGGTTAATAATTTGAAACCATGGCAAGTGCAAAGGATGTATTTTAATACTTCTTGGTGGTTTTATGGTAGCCAAGAAAATTTTGAAAAGGCAGATAAATCAAATATGATTAGTGTCAATACTGGAGTTTATTACCCTTCTGTAGGATTATCAAATTCTGAAATAGCTGCATTAAGTAGAAGTAATCATAAATCTCAAGGTTTTGGTGCTACCGGTACAAGAGGTATTGAAAAAGAATATATTGAACTGATTAAAGGAGTCAATCCATCCGATAAAAAAAACCTATTTGAAGGAGTTGATACAACCTGGAATAGAGTAAAAGGAGGCAAGGCTATTAAATTAATTTTGGATGGGGTAGAAGAGAATTTTAATTTTAAAAACCCCTCTAAAAGTATACCTGAATTAATGAATGCCTACAATTTAATTGTTAAATTGGATGATGACTATTGGCGTAGTTTTAAATTAAAACAAATTAAAGAGATTATTTATGCTTGTAGCGGATTGTATTTAGAGGCTAAATCAACTACTTCGTTTGCAACTTTAGATGAAACTATTGATATTAAAATCGAGGCCATTAACCGAAGCAATCAAAAAATTATTTTAAAAAGTATTGATGGATTGTTAGATGACAATATAGCTATAGCAGATGTAAAATTAGAAAATAACCTGCCATTTGTTTCGAATGAAAAAATACATATTCCAGATGATTTAAAATATACCTCTCCTTATTGGTTAAACGATCAAGGTACTCTCGGAATGTATAAGGTTGTTGATAAGTCATTGATTGGTAGTCCAGAAACCAAAAGAAGTTTAAAGCTTGATTTTAAATTAGTTATTGCAGGTACACCAATAAATTACTTGAAAGAAGTTGTCTATAAGTACAATGATCCTGTTAAAGGAGAAGTATACCAACCCTTTGAAATTGTACCAAGTCTTTCTTCTAGTATCTCATCACATGTAATTATTTTTAACGATAATGACGCCAAGGAAATCCCAGTAGTTATTGCTGCTCATAAAGAAAATATTACAGGCGAAATTAGTTTGCATGTTCCTAAAAATTGGACAGTTAATCCGCAAGTAATACCATTTACAACGCGTTTTAAGGGAGAAGAAAAAACGGTTGTTTTTACCGTTAAACCAACAAGTATACAAAGTGAAGGTTATATAAATCCTGTTATTAAAAGTGAAGGCCAAACATTTACCAAGTCAATGATTGAAATAGATTACGACCATATACCTAAACAAACTATATTATTACCTTCTAAAGCAAAAGTTGTGCGATTGGATCTCGTAAAAAATGGAAGTACTATAGGATACATTAAAGGAGCTGGTGATGAAGTTCCAAAATATTTAAAACAAATAGGGTATAAAGTAACTTTAATTGATGTTAAAAGTATTTCAAAAAAGTCTTTAGAAAAATACGATGCTATTATTGTTGGAATTAGAGCTTACAATACAGTAGAAGCGCTTAAATTTAAACAAGGGCAAATTCTAGATTATGTTAAAAATGGTGGAAATTTAATTGTACAATACAATACGAGTCACCGTTTGCTAGTAAAAGATAATTTAGCACCATTTAAGTTAAAACTATCAAAAGATAGAATCACAGATGAACATGCTACCGTTAATTTTCTTGCTCCAAATCATGAAATATTAAACTTTCCAAATAAAATCACAAACAAAGATTTTGATGGTTGGGTTCAGGAAAGAGGCCTATATTTTCCCAATAAGTGGGCAAAGGAATTTACACCTATTTTATCCTTTAAGGAAAATGGTGAAAAACCAAAAGAAGGAAGTTTACTCGTAGCAAAATATGGAGAAGGGTATTATATTTATACCGGCTTGTCCTTTTTTAGAGAATTACCTGCAGGAGTTCCTGGGGCATATAAATTATTAACCAATATGATATCCATTGGGAAAAATAATTTAGAAAATGAAATAAAAGAATAATTATAATTTTCTGATATTGTTAAAAATTTCAGATCAATTCAAAAGAATAAATGAAAAATCATGACCAAACTATTTTTCCAAAATGGGAAAAAGTATATACCACTGTTCTTATTGCAAATCTAGCTTACATTCTTATTTTCTATTTTTTAATGCAAATATTTTCATAATTTATGGCAACTATTGACTGGCTCGTATTATTTGGTACTTTAACGTTTATTGTTGTTTATGGAGTTTGGAAAACCAGAGGAAGTAAAAACGTAGACGATTTTATAAAAGGTGGAAGTGAGGCCAAATGGTGGACTATTGGATTATCGGTTATGGCCACTCAAGCAAGTGCCATTACCTTTTTATCTACTCCCGGACAAGCTTTTCACAGTGGTATGGGCTTTGTTCAATTTTATTTCGGCTTACCTATTGCTATGGTTATCATTAGTTTGGTGTTTATTCCAATTTATCATAAGCTAAAAGTATATACTGCTTATGAGTATTTAGAAGGTAGATTCAATTTAAAAACACGCACCTTGGCGGCCATTTTGTTTTTAGTACAACGCGGCTTGGCAGCTGGAATTACAATTTTTGCACCTGCAATTATTTTATCCGCAGTATTAGGATGGGATTTGTTGATGTTAAATATTATTATTGGTGTTTTGGTTATTATTTATACCGTTAGCGGAGGTACAAAAGCCGTTAATGTAACGCAAAAGCAACAAATGGCCATTATTTTTATTGGTATGTTTGCAGCGTTTTTTATTATTGTAAGTTACTTACCTCAAGATATTTCATTTAGTAAAGCATTAAAAATAGCTGGAGCAAGTGGTAAAATGAAAATTTTAGATTTTTCATTTGATTTGAGTAATCGTTACACTATTTGGACAGGTTTTCTTGGCGGAACTTTTTTAATGCTATCTTATTTCGGTACAGATCAATCTCAGGTACAAAGGTATTTATCGGGCAAATCGGTTCGCGAAAGTCAGTTGGGTTTACTGTTTAATGGTTTCTTAAAAGTACCAATGCAATTTTTTATATTGCTGGTTGGCGTAATGGTTTTTGTTTTTTATCAATTTAATGCTTCTCCTTTAAATTTCAATCCTGCTGCCACTGAGGCAGTATTAAATTCAGAATTTGCAAAGGAGTATAAAACACTTATGCAAAAACATCAAGAAGTTGAAGAAGAGAAAAAAAATGTGCAATTTCAATTTGTTGAAAATGATCAAAGTGAAGCCTTAAAAAATAAAATAATTGTATTAAATAAAGCAGATGCAAAGTATCGTGAAGAAGCAAAAGAAATTATATTAAAAGCCGATAGTACACAAGAAACAAACGACAAAGATTATGTGTTTATTCATTTTATATTGAACAACCTTCCGCGTGGTTTAATTGGTTTGCTTCTGGCCGTAATTTTATCGGCAGCGATGTCATCAACAGCTTCAGAGTTGAATGCTTTGGCATCAACCACAACCATAGATTTGTACAAAAGAAACGAAAAGTCAACAAAAGATGATCAACATTATGTAAGCGCAACAAAGTGGTTTACATTAGGTTGGGGTATGCTTGCTATTCTCGTAGCAAGTTTTGCGAATTTATTCGATAATTTAATTCAGCTGGTAAATATTATAGGATCTATATTTTATGGTAATATTTTGGGTATTTTCTTATTGGCATTTTTTATAAAACACGTTAAAGGAAATGCGGTTTTTATTGCTGCAGTAATTACTCAGGCAATAATTATAGCCGTTTATTTGTCGGATGTTTTACCCTATTTGTGGTTGAATTTATTAGGTTGCTTTATCGTAATGGTATTGGCAATGTTGATACAAACTGTATTGCCAGAAGAGGAAATATTAGATAATTACATAAAAAAAATCTTTAAAAGATACGTAATGATGCTAAAAAAAGTCTTCAATTTTTAGGCGCTACGCTATTTGAAAAAGATCTTCGACTTTTCCCAATGCTTATTCATTGCACTAAGGGTCATGTCGGTAAGAAGTTTACCTTCTTTTTTGGCTTCTTTTTCAAGGAATTGAAAACGGTTAATAAATTTTTTATTGGTTCTTTCTAAGGCACTTTCAGGGTCAACTTTGATAAAACGGGCATAATTTATCATAGAAAATAATACATCTCCAAATTCTGATTCGATTTTTTTCTGATTGTTGTTTTGCACTTCTTCACGAAGTTCATTAATTTCTTCTTGCACTTTTTCAAAAACCTGTTCAGGTTTTTCCCAATCAAATCCAGCTGATGCAGCTTTGTCTTGAATTCGACTTGCTTTTACTAAAGCTGGTAAAGATTTAGGTACGCCTTCTAAAACAGAATCTTTACCTTCTTTTAATTTAAGTTTCTCCCAATTTTTTGCAACTTCTTCCTCTGTTTCAGCCTTAATATCACCGAATACATGTGGATGACGATTTACTAATTTTTCACTTATTCCTATAATAACATCTTCAATGTCAAAAGCTTTAGTTTCAGAGGCGATTTTTGCATAAAAAACAATGTGCAATAACAAATCACCGAGTTCCTTTTTAATTTCCGGTAAGTTATTATCTAAAATAGCATCACCTAGTTCATAGGTTTCTTCAATAGTTAAATGTCTAAGTGATTGAAGGGTTTGTTTTCGATCCCATGGACATTTTTCTCGAATTTCATCCATGATATCTAAAAACTTATCAAATGATGCCAATTGTTGCTCTCGTTTACTTTTGCTCATATTGTAGCATTAGGTTTTCATTTTTCAGTGTCTTCTACTTTTTCATCGTCGTCTTTATCCAAGTCTTCAAAATTAAATTTAGCATCCACTAAGGCGTTATACCATTGTAAAACTTTTTTTATGTTTGATGGGTAAACTCTTTCATCATCATAATTAGGTAATACTTCGCTAAAATAACTGAGTAATTCTTCCTTTTTAGATCTATGATCGATAGATTTTGCTCCATTTTCTTTTTTAAAAATATTGAATAATACATTTTTTAGAGGAATTTCTTCTTCATGAGTATATATAGCAATATCGCTTAAAGCACTGATATTGTGAATTGAATTCACCGGAAACCTTTTGTTGTCTAGTAATGATTCAACAATAACACCACCTTTGGTTTGTGATTTTATTTCGTAAAGTCCTGGTTTTCCAGTTATTGCTATTATTTTTTCTATTTTCATATTCGTATTTTTTTCTTTTTTCTAAATATTTTAATTTAACTATTCTCCTTTTTGAACTAGGAGTTAAGCAAGGATATTTAATGGATTACTTTTTTAATTTTGGAAATTTCATTCTATAATCTACCTCTATTTTGCCTTTGCTAATATTTTCTAATTTCTTTTTTAGGAGTCTTTTTTTTAGAGAAGATAGCTTGTCGGTAAAAAGAATGCCTTCAATATGATCGTATTCGTGTTGAAATATCCTCGCTGCCAATCCGTTTAAAATTTCTTTTTTAGGAGTAAAATTTTCATCAACATATGCTATATGTATAGTATCTTGACGTGTTACATCTTCATTGATATTTGGAATGCTTAAGCAACCTTCATTAAAAACCCAAGGGTCACCTTCTTCTTCAACAATTTGTGCATTGATAAAAACTCTATTAAAATCCTTTAAAAAGCTTCTTTCTTCATCTTCTAACTCATCGTTTTCTGCAAAAGGAGAAGCATCAATCATAAATAACCGAATGGCCTTGCCTATTTGAGGTGCAGCCAAACCAACACCTTTGGCATTGTGCATGGTTTCTTTCATGTTATTGATAAGACCCTGCAAATCTGGGTAATTACCATCAATTTTCACACCTGTTTTACGAAGTACAGGATCACCATAAGCAACTATTGGTAAAATCATTTTTCAAATTTAATTTTGCAAAAATACAATTTAACCTGAGCTCGACCAAAAATATTATCCCAGCTTCAGTAAATTTTACATAATCTATTCAAATTTTTGCAGTACTATCTGGATAATTCAAGGAAATTTGAAGCGGCATAGGAGAAATTTTTCGAAGCTTAACCATATTAAATTAGAACGTTAGCTTTGATAGGTAAATAAATTTTCTTTGGGTAATTATAGTTATATTTCCAATATTTCTCCAGTATACTTTAATTTAAGATTGAAAGAGGCAATTAATTAAATTTTACATTTACCTTTGTTGATTATAATTTATGAAGAATATATTTTTAGAATCACACAATATTAAAAACCTAAATTTTGGTTTTGGACAATTTAATTACCACTTAATTAAGGGGTTATATGTTGCTCAACCTAAAGAATTTAAAATAATATTGCATGCTAAAGATATAATAAGTTTAAAAAATGAGTTTTTTGATTATTTTGATTATAAAAAATATTTTTCATTTAGACGATACAAGTACTTGCGAATTAGAAAACCGTTTGATTTATGGCATTCACTTAACCAAAATATTACAATAGAACCGTATCATAACATTCCATATTTACTTACCATTCATGATGTAAACTTTATTGATGAAATTTCTGATGATATGAATCATAAAAGAAATATTGCGTTTAAAAAAAAATTAGGTAGGTGTAATGCTATTGTCTATATTTCAAATTTCGCAAAAATATCAACCCATAAGTACTTTGATGTACCAGATATTCCTGAATATGTTATTTATAATGGAAACCCAGTAACAGACATCTATGTATCAGAAAATTATCAACCTAAAATTATATCTAAAAGGCCATATTTATTTTCTATTGGTGAATTTAATGAGCGAAAAAATTTTCATACTCTGATAGAAATGTTACTTTTTTTACCAAAAATAAATTTAATCATTTCAGGTAAAAATAATACCGTCTACGGAGATAAAATAAAATCATTAATACAAAAATATAGATTTGAAAATAGGGTTTTTCTTACTGGTATAATTTCTGAAGTTGATAAACATTATTACTTGAAAAACTGTTTAGCATTTGTTTTCCCATCATTAAGAGAAGGTTTTGGTATTCCACCTATAGAAGCAATGAGGTTTGGTAAACCAGTATTTACATCTAACAAAACTTCCTTACCTGAAGTATGTGGTGAACAAGCTTTTTATTGGGATAACTTTGATGCTGAATATATGGCTACTATTTTAACAAACGGGTTAAATTCTTTTGTAAAAGACGAAAAAGGAATGACTTTAAAAAGTATAGAAAAAGCTAAAAGTTATAATTGGAATGACACTGCAAAAAAATATACAGAAGTATATAAAAGCTTACTATTTGATAAAGAGTAAATTATCGGCTTTATTGGCTATTTTTAATTTATTTATATACGAAAAAAACAAAAGGAAATAATGGTTTTTTTAAAAATAATTGTAATTTTGAAACGAAAAATAGGAAGTATTCTTTTACAATTCAATTATAAAAAATGAAAACCTATCATTCGGATATTATAGAAAAATGTAATGAAATAAACCTTAAATTTAAATAATGATAATAAAAATAATCATTAGTATTTTACTTTTTTCTGCAACCATTCACGTGTTATTAAAATTTATAAAACATAAGTCACTTATTCCTTTAGTGCCTTTTAAATATAATTTTAGAAGACGAAGAATTACTTTTGCTAAAACGCTAAACCTTTTAAGCGAAAGAAATGCTAAAATAATAGTTGAAACAGGGACCTCAAGAGAAGGTCTTAAAAATACTAAAGGTGATGGAGCTGCTACTATTGTTTTTGGAAAGTGGGCGCAACAAAATGACGCTAAACTTTACTCTGTTGATATTAGTAAAGCTTCTGTACTTGGATCGCAAGAAGAAATTGATAAGCAAGGTTTAAATGATGTTGTATCAATAATTTTAAATGATTCAATTAAATTTTTAAGCACTTTTAATGAACCAATTGATTTATTATATTTAGATAGTTATGATTATTCTAGAATAGATAAAGAGATCCAATCTAAAAGCCAAGAACATCATTTACAGGAGTTTAAAGTAATTGAAAATAAACTTCATAAAAACTCTATTGTACTTATTGATGATTGTAAATTACCAGGGGGAGGGAAAGGTAAATTAGTTGTGGAATATATGGTCAAAAAAAACTGGGAAATATTGATCGATGCATATCAAATTTTATTAATAAAAAAAGGAAGTTTGCCATAATATGTTTTTATGACAGAAGAATTTTAAAATACAATGAGTATTTTAAATCTAAGAGGAACATTACTCTATCCAACGGATACTATTTGAGGTATATATTGTTAGTAAATGAGCCATTCTAAAAATTTTGGTAAAATATGTTTATATTTAAATACCTACTGTTTTTACTGTAATTAAAATGGGTAGATTACATTTGTCATTAGAGTAATAATCAAATTTATTAGAGGTATTTCACAAGCCTAATAAATTATGCCGATTATTGTATTATTGTTGAAGATATATTGTAATTCTCGAAAGTTAGACTAAATAAATTAAAGTAGTATAATTTATTCGTGAGACTCTAAAAAATTAATTTTATGTGTTTAAATTATATTTTTTTAAAGGCAACACATAGTGTTCGCTATTAATGATTTATCGTATAAATTTTTAATGTTTACCCGTAAAGGAAAATATGATATTTTAATAGATGCTTCTTTTTGATAAAGCCTATAATAATTACGCTTTATTTGATATGTGGAACAAAGAAGACATTTACTTTGTTACACGACTTAAAAACAATGCCAAAGAAACTTTTATAAAAGAGTTTGATTTGCTAGAAGCACCAGACTAGGTCTTAAGAGAGGCCAAAATAGCACTCAAGTATAATGATGAAAATGGAGTTGAGACTCAAGTACAATTGCGCTTAGTGTCCTATTATCACAAAGAAAAGAATAAAGTATATTATTTCTTATCCAATCTATTTG
>CAYPHN010000058.1:0-13978 GCA_964410265.1 uncultured Flavobacteriaceae bacterium
CGAAGTATAAAAAAATCTTCAAAAACAACAGGCTTAAAACTTGCATTAAGCATGATTGATTTAACTACACTTGAAGGCAAAGACACAAAAGGTAAGGTGCAACAATTATGCTACAAAGCAATGCATCCGCATGATACTTTAAAAAACATCCCTACAGTTGCCGCTATTTGTGTTTACCCAACTTATGTTGGAGTTGCAAAAAAGGCTTTAAAAGGTAGTAATATTCAAGTAGCCTCAGTAGCAACCGCTTTTCCTAGTGGCCAAGCAAATATTGAAGCCAAAATAAGCGATACAAAATTTGCAGTAGATCAAGGTGCCGACGAAATTGATATGGTAATTTCAAGAGGTAAATTTCTTGCCGGGGAATATCAATTTGTCTTTGATGAAATTGCAAGTATCAAAGAAGCTTGCGGCAACGCACATTTAAAAGTAATTTTGGAAACCGGAGAATTAGACACTTTGGATAATGTTAGAAAGGCAAGTGAAATTGCTATGTATGCTGGTGCTGATTTTATAAAAACTTCAACCGGTAAAATTCAACCTGCTGCTACCATGCCAGTAACTTATGTCATGTTTGATACGATTAAAGATTTTTATTTAAAAACAGGTAAAATGATTGGTATGAAACCTGCTGGTGGTATTTCTACCTCAAAAATTGCCTTGCATTATTTAGTAATGCTCAACGAAGTTTTAGGTGAAAAATGGATGAACAACAAATACTTTCGATTTGGAGCCAGTAGTTTAGCAAATGACATCTTAATGCAATTGGTAAAGGCCGAAACAGGTAACTACCAATCTTCCAATTACTTTTCAAAAGATTAATCATGAAAAAAAACATAGACAAAAATATATTTAAAGCAAAATGGACCTATGACAAAGCTCCTGAAAGCACAGACCATGTTTTAATTAAAACGCAATATGACCTATATATTGATGGCAAATTTGTAAAACCTAGCCTAGGAAAATATTTCGACACAATTAATCCTTCTGATGGTAAAAAAATTTCAAAAATAGCTGAAGCCACACAAGAAGATGTAGACAAAGCCGTTAAAGCGGCGAATAAAGCGTTTAAAGGCTGGTCAGGATTATCCGGTAAAGAAAGAGGTAAGTATATCTTTAGAATTGCCAGACTAATTCAAGAAAGAGCAAGAGAATTTTCTGTAATTGAAAGTTTAGACGGAGGTAAACCAATAAGAGAATCAAGAGATATTGATATCCCCTTGGCTGCAAACCACTTTTTTTATTATGCAGGCTGGGCAGATAAATTAGCATACGCATTTCCAAATAGAAAACCAAAACCTGTTGGAGTAGCCGGACAAATTATACCATGGAATTTTCCACTTTTAATGGCCGCCTGGAAACTTGCTCCTGCCTTGGCTACTGGTAATACCGTTGTTTTAAAACCTGCTGAAACCACACCACTTACCGCGTTGAAATTAGCAGAAATCATCCACGAAAGTGGTATACCTAAAGGTGTTGTTAATATCATAACCGGAGCTGGAGAAACTGGAGCCGCAATGGTTAACCACCCTGATATTGATAAAATTGCATTTACAGGTTCTACAGGTGTTGGCAAGTATATCCAAAAGGCAACAGCCGGAACCAATAAAAAGTTGACACTTGAATTGGGTGGTAAAGGTGCCAATATTATTTTTGAAGATGCCGCAATTGATCAGGCTGTAGAAGGAATTGTCAATGCGATTTTTTTCAATCAAGGGCATGTTTGTTGTGCCGGTTCGAGATTGTTTGTACAAGAATCAGTTGCAGATTTGATAATCGAAAAATTAAAAAGGCGCATGAAAACCTTGATTGTAGGAAACCCGTTGGATAAGAATACAGATATTGGTGCTATTAATTCAAAAAAACAATTAAAAACTATTGAAAAATACATTAAAATTGGTTTGCATGAAGGTGGAGAAATATACCAACCCGATTGTACTTTACCAAAAAACGGTAACTGGTGCCCCCCTACGCTTTTTATCAATGTTTCACAATCACATCGCATTGTTCAAGAAGAAATATTCGGACCAGTTTTAGCCATTCAAACTTTTAGAACCATTGATGAAGTTATAGAAAAAGCCAATAATACCCCTTTCGGTTTATCGGCGGGAGTTTGGACTGAAAAAGGCTCAAAAATATTTTATATGACCCAAAAACTCAAAGCGGGAATTGTTTGGGCAAACACATTTAATAAATTTGACCCAACATCGCCTTTTGGAGGCTATAAAGAAAGTGGCTTTGGCAGAGAGGGTGGATTACACGGTTTAAAACCTTATGTGAAATTTGAGTGAGATAATTAGCAAAGGAGTGGGTGAAAGAATTTAATTAATCTTTTAATTATAGAGTCTTTAATCATTTAATTAAAAAAACATGTCAAGATTGAGCATTAACAAAACATACAAATTATATATTGGAGGTAAATTTCCTAGAACCGAATCAGGTAGATATTATGCTATCCATAACAAAAAAGGTGATCTCATTGCCAACATGTGTTTGGCTTCACGTAAAGACTTTAGAAATGCTGTAGTGGTTGCACGAAAAGCTCAAAATTCTTGGGGTGATACTTCCGCTTTAAATAAAGGTCAGATTCTTTATCGTATTGCTGAAATGTTAGAAGGCAGAAAAGAACAATTTATTGCTGAATTGGTTTTGCAAGGAGAAACACAAAACAGAGCACAAAAAGAAGTAGAAGCTACTATAGACAGATTGGTTTATTATGCTGGCTGGAGCGATAAATACCAACAATTGTTTAGTGCAGTAAACCCTGTAGCAAGCGATCACTTTAACTTTTCTTGTGTTGAACCCGTTGGTGTGATTTCCATCATTGCGCCAGAAGAACAAAGTTTATTGGGCCTGGTATCGCAAATAGCTCCGGCAATTGTTGGTGGTAATACTGTAATCGTATTGGCAAGTGAAAGCAAACCTTTAAGCGCAATTTCTTTTGCTGAGGTTCTCAATTCATCTGACGTCTCTGGAGGTGTTGTAAATATCCTTACGGGGAATAAAAATGAATTATTAAGTCACATGGCTTCACATATGGATGTTAATACAATTGTTTACTGTGGTAATGAACTTAAAAATATAAAAACCATTAACGAACTGGCCAGTTTAAATATTAAAAGAACTATATTTCATAAAAAAACAGATTGGTTTGCTGATAACTGCCAGTCTCCTTATTTTATTGAAAAAATGCAAGAAGTAAAAACGACTTGGCACCCAACAAAAATTTAATCCTACTTTAAACTTTTATTAAAATTTTACAACTCCTTTTATTATGAATAAACCAAACTATTTTGCCCACGAAACTGCTGTAATTGATGCGCCTTGTAATATAGCTGAAGGCACAAAAATCTGGCATTTTAGCCATATCATGTCGAATTGCACTATTGGCGAAAATTGTAATATCGGTCAGAATGTAGTGATTTCACCCGGAGTTATTTTAGGTAAAAATGTAAAAGTACAAAACAATGTTTCTATTTATACTGGTGTTATTTGTGAAGAGGATGTTTTTTTGGGACCTTCTATGGTTTTTACCAATGTAATCAACCCTAGAAGTGCTGTAATTCGCAAAAACGAATATATGAAAACCACCGTAAAAAAAGGTGCGAGTATCGGTGCGAATGCAACGATAGTTTGCGGTAATGATATTGGTAAATTTTCTTTTGTAGGTGCAGGTGCTGTAGTAGTAAAAGAAGTTAAACCTTATGCTTTAGTGGTTGGTAATCCGTCAAAACAAATTGGCTGGATTAGCGAATATGGCCATCGCCTAAAATTTGATAATCAAGGAATTGCTATTTGTTCTGAGAGCAATGAAAAATACCAATTAAAAAATGACTTTGTCAACAAAATAAATTAGATATTTGCCGCTAATTATTTAATATTCTAAATCCAATAAAGCTAAACCAATACAAGCTAAAAATATACTTGAAAACCAATCAATGAAAAACTTACTAATTCCGTTCCTATTCCTATCTTTTATTGCATTTGCACAGGTTGAAAAACCACCTGTTTATAAAGGTTGTGAAAATGAATCTATTCAAAATTTAGAAACCTGTTTTAATAACCAGTTAAAATCTGATATTTTAAAAGAGTTTAAGGTGCCAGAAATTGTAAGTAAGGATAATTTTAAAGGCCAATTAAACATAATTTTTCTTGTCACCAAAACTGGAGAGTTTGAAGTTTTATACATCAACTCCATGTATAAAGCATTGGAAAATGAAGTGGAAAGAGTATTTAAATTATTACCTAATATTCAACCTGCAACTTTTAATGGCAGAGCTATTGACGCCCGATATACTATCCCTATTTCAATACCTTTAATCGAAAATACTTTTGTCGAAAATATGGTTCAACCAGTTCTGGATAAAGTTGACATTGAAGATCAAATTCAGCAAACTATAACCACTAATTCGAGTCTTTTTCCCGAATTTAACAGCGAATTAAATATACCTCTTACGCATCAAAAATACAATGAAATTGAATATTATTTGAATGTGGGAGAAAATACACATACTGCCTCAAAACCATATTTGTTCAATGAAGTTAAACCCTATGTGGATATAGAAGCTAAGAGAACAGCAATTTTAAAAGATAAAAAATCGTGGGGTGGTAGAAAATTATTTAATGAACACTTGGCCTTGGTCAAAGGTAAAAATTATTGGTTTACCTTAAACCCAGTTTGGGATTTGCAAATTGGTAAAGACAATTCGGATGTTGACTATACCTATAACAATACTCGAGGAGTACAAGTTCAAGGCTCTTTGGGTGATAAATTTAGTTTTTCTACCTCATTTTATGAAAGTCAGGGTAGGTTTGCCCAATACGTTAATAAAGAAACCAGAAGGCTCAACCCTATAATTGGGGCAAGTGCGGTAGTACCAGGAAGAGGAAAAGCCAAAAGTTTTAAAGAAGGCGGCTTTGATTACCCAGTTGCTGAAGCTTATTTAAGCTATACTCCTAACGAGTTCTTTAATTTTCAATTTGGTAATGGTAAAAATTTTATTGGTGATGGTTATCGTTCTTTTTTCTTATCGGATGTTGCATCACCTTACCCGTTTTTAAAAATTAATACCCAATTCTGGAAAATTAAATATACCAATCTTTGGATGTGGATGGATGATATTAGAAGTTCTGCCTCTGCCGATGGTACCAATTTAAGAAAATTTGTTGCTGTGCATCACTTGAGTTGGAATGTTACCAAAAAATTTAATATTGGGTTATTCGAATCAGTTATAACCAATGAAAACAGTTATAATGGATTTGATGTTTCATTTTTTAACCCAATCATCTTTTATAGAGCTGTTGAATTTTCAAATGGAGGCGATTCTAGTGGCAATGTACAAATTGGGATGAATATGAAATACAAACTCAATGAAAATATCTCAATATACAACCAATTTTTAATTGATGAAATGACCGTTGACCGTGTATTTGATGGTTCGGGTTATTGGGGTAATAAATTTGCCATCCAATTTGGCGCGAAATATTTCAATGCCTTTAAAGTTAAGAATTTAATGCTGCAAGGAGAATTTAACTGGGCAAGACCATACACTTTTTCTCATGGTGTGGATGAGTTAAATGCGGGGCAATTTAACCAACCTATAGCCCATTTATGGGGTGCCAATTTTTGGGAAGCCATAGCTATTGCAAGATACTCAAAAAACCGGTGGTTTGGTAATGCCAAATTGATTGTTGGTCAAAAAGGATTCGATTTTGAAGGCTCCGACATCACTTATGGTGGAGATATTTACGTATCGTACAACCAAAGGGTATCCGATGTTGGTAATAGTGTAGCTCAAGGCAATACAACCAATATTTTTATAGGCGACCTTCAAGGAGGTTATGTTTTAAACCCTACTACCAACTTACAAATATTTGGAGGTTTAACTTTTAGGAATTTTTCTCCTAACCAAAGTGGAAATGTGGTAACTAAAGACAATACTACTTGGTTTACTATAGGTGTAAAATCAGACTTATTTAACTGGTACTTTGATTTTTAAACATCCAAAAAGTAGGTACTCCAAAATTTTCGAGAAATAATATAGATCGCTCGATTAAAGCGGGATTGGTTTAACTTAGCACGCCAAAGGTGTGGCGTTTAAGGGCAGCTCTATTAATTCCTTTTGGAATAACGCAGGTATTTTTTTCAGATACTAGGCACCAAAAACTGAGTTTAGCATCGCTAAATGAGTATTTTGGTAAACGCAGTAGCTGGGGAAAAGACCAAACTGGGAAACAAAATGGAGTTAATAGAGGTAACCTTAACTAAAAATAGAATCCAAAACCACCTTTTACAGCAAAATTTGTAGCGTTAGGAACATCTCTATAACTACCTCTATATTCAAAATCAATTCTAAATAATTTGAATATATTGCCAATTCCAAAATGATATTCCCAGTACATTTTTTCGGGAGCTCTATAAATAATGTCAGAAGCATTGATGGCTATATTTTCATTGGAAATACTTCCAACTACGCCTCTTATACCAACCAATTCTCTCCATTGTAGCTTTCTTAAAAACGGTATTTTTGAGAAAAGACGACCATTAAAATTATGTTCTATATGCAGTGATGCATAGGTATCCGTTACAAATTCATAATAATCTAAAAGATCAAATAATTTTCTTGAAGTAAAATACGTTTGGTTACCAGGAACAACATTTAATAGAGATAATGGTACAGGGTTAAAGGTTTTACCAAACTCAGCCGTTGTAACCAATCTTCCAAAAACACCTATCAGAATAGGTTGCTGATAAAAAAACTGTAGTTTGTGATAATCAAAATCACTATTGAGAGCTCCTTTAATTCCTTTGGTATAACTAAAAAAGAAAGTTGGAAACCTTCCGTGATTACTTACACCCCTATCAACACCAAACCCATAAGCTTTTCTATTGGGAGTATACTGGGCTGCAAAATTTATGTCTACCTGATTGATATTAGATTGCAAATTACCATCCTCATCAATATAATCTATATTAAATAATTCAGGTGCAGCAGATTTGATCGTTTTATAGGTAGAACTTATTCTAAAATTTAAGTTTTTAAAAGGCTCAAAAGTCGCCTTTACATTCAATAAATTGATATTTGACAGTTTAGTATTATCACCCCTTGTAAAAATTGAGGTTGTGGCAAAACTACGATCTAGCACATCATTAGCGGTGGTTAAACTCACAGCCAACTGCTCTATATCTCTTCTATTTCCAATAGATAATATCAAACGGTTTTTCGGTTCAACCAACCATTTACCTTCAATACCGTATTTAAATTTTTTATCCTCAAAACCATAGGCCAAAAACCCTTTTATACGCCATTTATCTGATTGAGAAAAATAGGTTCTCCCCCCTAGTCTTAGCCTTAGCCCTTCAATATCATTGAACCCTATCGTTGAAAAAATCGGACCAAAATCAAACCCTCTAGTGGCATTCCAATAACCAGAGGTTAAAATTTCAGAAACAGCTATAAGTTCCTTAAACCTTTTAATATTTTGCAAAGTATCGAGCATTTTATAAATTTCCACTTCATCTTTGCTCAAACTTTCTTGTCGGTTTTTTGACCAATATGCATCGGTTCTTTGAAATATTTCTTCCTTTTCAACTACATCTTCTTTATAATTGAATTCTGGTCTTTTTACATTAAATACATGATTGTCATAAAGTGTAGTTCTTTTTCCATAAACCCCTTTCGTTTTTTCTTTTTTATTCAATGCAAAATCACTCATTAAATAATCGCGTTTTAGCAAAAATACAGTATCATTAAGCACTTCAAAATACTGTTCTAAATAAATTTCTTTGACCCAATTAATATTTGCATTTTTAGAGGCATGCATTTGAATTTCCTTAATAGCAAAGGTTGTGTCATTAACCCAAAAATCTCCTTTAAACGTTAATTCATTTTTTCTTCTTGGATAAAATAAAATATTGTAACACCATTTATTATCTATAAAACTACTGTCGGTTAAAACATAATTATAAATCTCTGGCCCTAATTTAGAAAGTGGACTTGAGAAACTTTTATCAAAAAATTTAATGTAATTATCATAAATATCGTATTCAACATATAGTTGCTTAACAAATGCTATTAACGCTTGATTTTCTGAAAATCCAGAATTTTTATTGGCAACCAGTTTATCATTCTTTTTTTTTGGAAAGACATTCCTACCATAGGTTTTATATACCGACTCGTTGATAAAAACAGGCAAATAAGCTTTACCTGTTATAGCAGAAGTGTCTACTTGGTCAAAAACAAACTCCATACCCTTAAACACCTTACTATTCTTTAATTTTTCATCAACGTTATTTAAGTCAAACTCTATTTTTTCGTATTTATCATATTCATACGTATCATATAAATAGATACCATTTTTACGCTTTTTCTTCCAAATTTGCTTTAAAATAGCAATAGCAGGATTTCCTTTTTTCTTTATTTTTCCAGAATATAATTTTACTTCATTCAATTCATTACTCGATTCGACAAGTACTATGTTTAAGTCATAATTCCTACTCTCTAAGAGTATTACCTCGGTTTGAAAGCCTACAAATGAAACCTCAAGCTCTTTATAAGATATATTAGATTGTAAATAAAAACGACCGTTCTCATCAGAGATAGTCCCTTCAATTGAACCTTTAAATATAATATTTGCAAAGGGTACAGGCTTACTTTGTTCATCTACAACAATACCACTCACCTTAACTTGAGCATGTACATTTTGCAGCATGAAGAGTATAACAATTAAATATAGCAGTTTTTTATTCATATACATTTCCAAAAAAAATCCTTTCAATTAGAAAGGAATATTTGGGCGTAACAAATTTATTGTTTTAGAATTAAATTTTATTCTAATTTTAGAATAATTATATATTTTATTCACCTTACCTAAAGGCTACTCATATATTTTTTAGGTGTTGAACCAAATTTTTTCTTGAATGCTGCAATAAAATGGCTTGGTGTACTATAGCCAACTTCAAAACTGGTTTCTGCAATATTGTACTTTTTTGTTGCAAGTAATTTTCTTGCAAAATCCATTTTATAGTTTAACAAAAAGGCAAAAGCAGTTTCACCGTAAATTTGTTTAAACCCATCTTTTAAATGTTGTAAAGGCAAATTAATTTTATCCGCCAATTCGTTAAGACTAGGCGGTTCGGTCATATGTTCAATTAATATTTTTTTTGCATTCTGAATCTTTTCTACATTTGCTTCATCTTCTAAAAACGGACAATTTTGAATTCCATTATTGTCTGTTTTGTTAAAGTATAAGCTAATCAATTCATAAACTTTACCTTTGGTATACAACTTTTCTAAAGATGAATGCAATGCATAATTAAATATTTGATTTAAAATAATAATCTTATTTGGGTTGATCTCTTTATCTAAATAATACTTCTTTCCCTTATTCTCATCATTTAAAAAATGTATTAAACCTGCTTCCTTTGAAAAAAAAGTATGGAATTTTTCTATACTAATCAACAGTATTATTAATTTGGTGTTTGCTTCCAACTCCAAATGAATAGGTAGATCTTGTTGTGGATTATATAATAGTAAGGATTTGTTTTCCAATATATCTAATGAATACCTGCCTTGATTAAAATTAAGTTTGGCTTTGTTCTTTAAACAAAAATGCAATTGTAAAAAAGATTTATCTACTTCTCTAAATACTTCCTGTTTTTGTGAAGTATTATTATGTAATTTCATAATACAAAAGCCATCCTCTATTTCATAATCCTGATTGTATTTTTTATCGTTATTATTTTTCATTCTACGTTTCTATTTTCAATTAAAATTGTATAAAAACAAGTATTACAAGGCATCAAATATACTTATTTAATATTAAATTAAATATTTTTTATCGTTACTAATTTTTATAATTCCTAAAAAAATAAGAATTAAAAAACCACTTGCCAAATGACAAATGGTTTAATATACTAACAGTTTGTTATATTTTTGTTTAACACTGATTTAAAATCAGTTATATCATAGTGCTTAAGTATAGTAAATCATTGATATTTAGATATTCAATTCAACATTTATAATTACATGAAGTGTTGTTATATCTATAAATTCAATACTAAATATACATTACTTTTTTAACAGCCTTAACTACATCATTGGCATTTGGCATCCATTCTTCAAGTAAAACGGGTGAAAATGGAGCTGGCGTATCCGCCGTAGTGATTCTTTGTATTGGCGCGTCTAAAAAGTCAAAGGCATTTTCTTGTACCTGATAAGTAATTTCGGCCGCTACACTTGCAAAAGGCCATGCTTCTTCTAAAATAACCAACCTATTTGTTTTTTTAACCGAAGTTAAAATCATTTCATGATCCATTGGTTTTACTGTTCTTAGATCTATGATTTCAACAGAAACCCCTTCCTTTTCTAATATATCCGATGCTTTAAAGGCCTCTTTAATTATCTTTCCGAAAGTCACAATGGTAACATCACTACCTTCTCTTTTTATATCGCCAACACCAATAGGTAAAATATATTCCCCTTCAGGTACTTCACCTTTATCACCATACATTTGTTCTGATTCCATAAATATTACTGGATCATCATCACGAATAGCCGCTTTTAGCAACCCTTTGGCATCGTATGGGTTTGAAGGTACAATAACTTTTAACCCTGGTGTATTTGCAAACCAATTTTCAAATGACTGTGAATGCGTGGCACCTAATTGTCCGGCCGAACCTGTAGGTCCTCTAAAAACAATTGGACAATTAAACTGACCTCCAGACATTTGGCGAATTTTTGCTGCATTATTGATTATTTGATCAATACCAACCAGTGCAAAATTAAAAGTCATATATTCAACAATAGGTCTGTTACCACCCATTGCAGATCCAACTGCTATCCCAGAAAACCCTAGTTCAGCAATTGGTGTATCAATCACTCTTTTTGCACCAAACTCATCTAGCATTCCTTTTGAAGCTTTATAAGCCCCATTATATTCCGCAACTTCTTCACCCAATAGGTAAACAGTCTCATCTCTTCTCATTTCTTCACTCATCGCCTCGGCAATAGCTTCTCTAAATTGTAATACTTTCATTTTTTAAAATTAAAAGGTTTGCAAAATTAACCATTTTACTTGAACTTATTAAGTGCTTATGTCACATTTTTTTATTAATGTAATTCTCGTTATAATCTATTATTTTATATTTGCATAAAGTAAAAAATAAAAATATATACTATGCGCGCATAGTATATTGAAATTATTTCTTAACTTCGTAGCATAAAAATTTGTCCCATTTTAATAAAGAATAAAAATGAAAATATTAGTTTGTATTAGTCACGTTCCTGACACAACTTCAAAAATTAATTTTAAAGATAACAACACGAATTTTGACAATAATGGCGTACAATATGTAATTAACCCATATGATGAATTTATGTTGACTAGAGCAATGTGGTTTAAAGAAAAACAAGGCGCATCTGTTACCGTGGTTAACGTTGGAAACGCAAGTACAGAACCTACTTTAAGAAAAGCTTTGGCAATTGGAGCCGATGATGCCATTAGAGTAAATACAGAAGCTACCGATGGCTTTTATGTTGCCAAACAATTGGCAGAAGTTATAAAAAAAGGCGACTATAATTTAATTCTTGCAGGTAAAGAATCTATAGATTATAACGGTGGTATGGTACCAGGAATGATAGCCTCTTTGTTAGGTTATAATTTTGTAAATGCATGTATTGGTATAGATATAAATGAAAATACTGCTACTTTATCAAGAGAAATAGATGGAGGCAAAGAAAATTTATCCACGCAATTGCCTTTAGTCATTGCAGGACAAAAAGGTGTGGTTGAAGAAACAGATCTTCGAATTCCAAATATGCGAGGTATCATGATGGCGCGTAAAAAACCTTTACAAGTTGTAGAACCAGTTGACTTTGAAGCAACAACTGCAACTGTAAATTATGAAAAACCTGAAGCTAAATCTGCTTGTAAATTAGTAGATGCAGATAATGTTGAGGAATTAATAAGTCTTTTACACAATGAAGCTAAGGTGATTTAGTAGAAAGATTAAATTATGCCGAACTTTTTTCGGAATCTATTGATTATAAAAAAAAATAACCGCTCCTGAAATAAATTCAGGATAAAAAAAATATAAAATATGTCTGTTTTAGTTTTTGCCGATAATTCGGAAGGAAAATTTAAAAAAACCGCTTTTGAGCTTACCTCTTATGGGAAAAAGGTAGCTGATCTTGCCCAAATTAATTTGGTTGTTTTAACCATAAATGCAAATAACGCATCTGAATTATCAAATTATGGTGCAGAAAAAATATTAAAAGTAACGGATAAAAAATTAGCATTTTTTAATGCCAAAGCTTATGCTGATGTTATCCAACAGGCTGCAGAAAAAGAGAGTAGTGATATTATTATAGTTGATTCAACAATCAATGGCTTGTATTTAGCTCCGCTTCTTGCTGTTAATTTAGAAGCAGGATATGCTTCTAATGTTGTTGCTTTGCCGTCATCAACGGAACCATTTACTGTAAAACGAAAAACTTTTTCATCTAAAGCCTATACGAATACTGCTATTAATACTTCAAAAAAATTAATTGGCTTAGCAAAAAATTCTTTTGGTTTGAATGAAAATTCGGTTAGCAGCGATGAAGAAGATTTTACTCCATCTTTAAATGAAAACGATTTTAACATCACTTCTATTTCTGTTGATAAAACATCAGGCAAAGTTACCATTGATGATGCTGATATTGTTGTTTCAGGCGGAAGAGGATTAAAAGGACCCGAAAACTGGGGAATGATTGAAGAACTGGCTGAAGTTCTTGGAGCTGCAACGGCGTGTTCTAAGCCTGTATCCGATCTGGGCTGGAGACCACATAGCGAACATGTAGGTCAAACAGGAAAACCTGTAAGTTCTAATTTATACATTGCAATAGGTATATCTGGTGCCATTCAACATTTGGCTGGAGTAAATTCATCTAAAGTAAAAGTTGTTATCAATAATGATGCTGAAGCTCCTTTCTTTAAAGCAGCTGACTATGGTATTGTTGGTGACGCTTTTGAAGTAGTACCTAAGCTGATTGAAAAACTAAAAGAATTTAAAAGTAATCAGTAAAACCTCATAAATTTTAGTAAATTGTGCTCCTAAAAGGCTGCCAGAATTTTTGGATATTTAAAGTCCTTAATTTTTTCAGCTTTTTTTATTACCTTTATTTGTTTACAAAACAAAAGAGTTAATAAATAAAAATCAATAACAAAACATCTATCAACCTGTGAGTTTAGTACGATTAAATATAAAAGGAATTTCTTATAGTCAAACACAAAGCGGAGCTTATGCCTTGGTTTTGAGTGAAGAAGATGGCGAACGCACACTTCCAATTATTATAGGAGCTTTTGAGGCACAATCTATTGCCATTGCTTTAGAAAAGGAAATAAAACCTCCACGACCTCTAACCCATGATTTATTTAAAAGTTTTGCTGATCGTTTTAACATTATCGTAAAGCAAGTGATTATTCATAAATTAGTAGATGGGGTTTTTTACTCCAGTTTGATTTGTGAATGCGATAAAATTGAAGAAATTATAGATGCGAGAACATCCGATGCCATCGCATTGGCTACTAGATTTAATGCACCTATTTTTACCTTTGAAAATATTTTAGATAAAGCTGGTATAATTCTTAAAATTAAAGACGAATCAAAATTAGAAAAATCAAAATTTAAAATGGAAGATCTGGTTGCCGATGTGGTAAAAGAATCTTCTGCTTTTTCTAATGAAACATTAAAAGAATTGTCCAAAAAATTGGAACAGGCTGTAAATAATGAAGATTATGAACTTGCTGCAAAATTAAGAGACGAAATTTCAAAACGCGAAAAAAATAAATAATACCTATGCAAATAAAATTTCGTTTAACTGTTTTAAATTTTTTTGAATTTTTTATTTTTGGAGCTTGGTTAATCTCATTAGGCGGTTATTTGGGAGGGCAGTTACAATTTTCTGGGGCTCAAATCGGTAAAATTTTTATGACC
>CAYPHN010000059.1:0-13830 GCA_964410265.1 uncultured Flavobacteriaceae bacterium
AATATTATAAATGTGCCTCCTGATAATAATAGTGGACAACTTAATTTATCGTTCAACTAAAAAAAAACGGGGGATGGCTAACTAAAATAAAATTAATACCACTTTGAACAATCAAAGTGGTTTTTTTTGTTTTTAAAATTAATTGTTATAATATTGACTGATAAATATATATGATGCAAGTACAAGACATACCTGATTTAATACTTTATGCGATACCATTTTTTATTGTAACCTTGGTTATCGAAATAATTATTACCAGCAAAAAAAAATCGCAATCTTATACCCTAAAAGATGCAACTGCCTCAATTTCAATGGGCTTAGGAAATGTGTTCTTAGGTGTTTTTGCTAAGGTTATAATATTGGCAGCACTAACATTTGTTTATTTAAATTTTAGATTTTTTACTATCCCCTTTGTTTGGTGGGCATGGATTCTAATTTTTTTAGCAGATGATTTTGCCTATTATTGGTTTCATAGGATAAGCCATGAAAATAGATTTTTTTGGGCCTCACATGTCATACATCACTCTTCACAAAAATACAATTTGAGTACAGCCTTACGGCAAACATGGACAGGTAGTTTTATGTCATTTATTTTCTGGATTTGGCTACCATTATTGGGTTTTCATCCTATAATGATCTTGGCACAAATGTCTATCAGTTTGATATACCAATATTGGATTCATACAGAACTTATCGATAAAATGCCCAAGTGGTTTGAGGCTATTTTCAATACCCCTTCACACCACAGAGTGCACCACGGTTCAAACCCACAATATTTAGATAGAAATCATGCGGGAATACTCATTATATGGGATAAGATATTTGGAACATTTGAACCCGAAAATGAAAAACCTGTATACGGTTTGATTACTAATATAAACACATTTAATCCTATTAAAATAGCGTTTAATGAATGGATAAGTATATTTAAAGATATAACTACAAGTAAAACCACCTTTTTAAATAAAATTAAATACCTTATCAAACCTCCAGGCTGGAAACATGATGGAACGGGTATTTTATCTTCCGATATTCGAAAAAACTGGGAAAGTAAAAATTAGTTGGTGGTTTGTGCAAATAGGTATTAGGTATTAACAAATCAGCTTTTAGCTATTAGTTTTTTGTCTTTTTATTTTTTTACCCGTCAGTCTCTCCAAAAGTAGGTTTGAGATTTGTTATTTGGCTATTGGAATTTGGCCTTTGGCTATTAATATGCACTTTTAACTTTTAACTTTTAACTTTTAACTTTTAACTTTTAAAATACACAATTCTAACAAATCAATATCCCTCAGTTAATTGTTGCAATTTAACTTTGTTAATTAATTTTATTTTTTTTCCAGATAGAATTATAAAATCTTCTTTTTTAAAACTTGAAAGCAATCTAATGGTCGACTCTGTAGCAGTGCCAATTGCATTTGCTATTTCTTCTCGGGTTAAAGTAACTGAAATAAACCCTTCATTATCTACTCCAAATATTCTTTCAAAGAACAATAGTGATTCTGCCAATCGTTCTCGTACATTTTTTTGAGCCATATTTGCTATAGAAGAATTCGCTTCATCCAAATCTTCTGCCAAAGACTTAGTTATTTCCATTGAAAATTCGCTATTCTTTTTAAACAAATTTAATATTTCTGCCTTAGGAATAAAACAAACATCCATGTCTTCTAAAGCTGTTACCGTTAAATGAGCAACCGAGTTACTAATTACAGATCGATGGCCCACCAATTCACCCTTACCAATAAATCTTATAATCTGTTCTTTACCGTTTGGTGTTAATATTGTCAATTTGCATTTACCGTTTCGCAAACAATATACTCCTTTTAAGGCAGTACCTTCACTAAAAATAACTTCTCCTCTTTTAATATGCAATGTCTTTTTTGCATTATCAACACACTCTAAATCATCTCCTTTAACAGAGTGTAATGAATTCAAATCTCTAATTACACATTTCTCACATTTGATTCTCATTGGTCTATTTTATTGGTTTGTAAATTTATATAAAAATTGGTATTTATAGCTTTTAAATGTAAATAAATTGATGGAAATTTGCAATCCATCTATTTAAAGTTAAAATGCATAAAGACAATTGTTACCATTGTGGTTCTGTTTGTAAAGTTAATGAAATTAAAATTGACGATAAGTTGTTTTGTTGCCATGGCTGTAAAACCGTTTATGAAATATTAAATAAGAGTGAACTTTCTAGTTATTATGATCTACAAAACACACCGGGAACAATTCCAACAGCGATTAAAGGCAAATTTGAATATTTAGACAATGATGAAATAGCATCTAAAATTATTGAATTTAATGATAGTGATATAAGTGTAGTAAATTTTTATATTCCTAGCATCCATTGTAGTTCTTGTATTTGGGTATTAGAAAATTTACATAAATTAAATAAAAACGTAATAACTTCGTTGGTTAATTTTCCCAAAAAAGAAGTTAGAATCACATTTAATAACAAAAGTATATCACTTAAAGAAGTTGTAGAACTAATAACTTCCATTGCTTATGAACCATATATTAGTTTAGATGATGCCGAAGTTGCCAAAAATAAAATTGATAGAAAACTAATCTATCAGGTTGCTGTTGCCGGATTTGCCTTTGGCAATGTAATGTTATTATCTTTTCCTGAATATTTTCAAATGGATGAATATTGGTTAAACCAATTTAAACCATTTTTTAGGGCATTGATGTTTCTTTTAGCCGTTCCTGCCCTTGTTTATTCGGCAAAAGATTATTTAATTTCCGCATATAAAGGGTTAAAGCATGGTATTTTAAATATAGATGTGCCAATATCTCTAGGTTTACTTGTTTTATTTTTTCGAAGCAGCTATGAAATATTTTCGCAAACAGGTCAAGGCTATTTTGACAGTTTAACAGGATTGATATTCTTTTTATTATTGGGTAAAATATTTCAGCAAAAAACCTATGGTTTTTTATCGTTTGAAAGAGACTATAAATCCTACTTTCCAATTGCGGTTACAAAAATAAAAAAAGATAAATCCAAAGAAAATATTGCCGTTCATAAAATTAAAAGAGGAGATAGATTATTAATTCGAAATGAAGAAATAATTCCTGTAGACGGTATATTATTAAACGGGAATGGACTTTTAGATTATAGTTTTGTAACTGGAGAGTCTATTCCTGTTATAAAAATTTCAGGGGATAAAATATACGCCGGAGGCAAACAAATGCATGGCGCCATCGAAATTGAAGTATTACAAGGTGTGGAACAAAGTTATTTAACACAGCTTTGGAGCAATGATATTTTTCAGAAAAACGCCAGTGAAAATATCAAATCAATAACCGATTCTATTAGTAAACATTTTACAATAATAATTTTAAGCATTACATTATTTGCTGGTATCTATTGGTATATTATTGATAAGACCATGGCATTTCAGGTCGTGTCGGCCATATTGATTATTGCATGCCCATGTGCTTTGGCTTTATCGGCTCCCTTTGCTCTTGGTAACATGATTCGCATTTTTGGGCGAGAAAAATTTTATCTAAAAAATACCAATGTTATTGAGGCCATTGCTAAAATCAATACCTTGGTTTTTGACAAGACCGGTACCATCACGACAAGTAATAGCGTTGCAATTGCGTATTTCGGAAAAGCTTTAACAACAATAGAATTATGTAATATTAAATCCATTTTAAGAGGATCTAATCACCCTTTAAGCCGTATATTGTACGATTATCTAAACTATGATGACAATTCTGAAGTAAGCAATTTTCATGAAATTTTAGGTAAAGGATTAACCGGAACTATTGATAACATTCAAATTAAAATTGGTTCTTCCAATTTTGTTGCATCTAATGAAGATCAAAGCAACCAAACCAGTATCTATATCAAGTTCGATAACGAAATAAAAGGCAAATATATTTTTAATAATACCTATAGAAAAGGTTTGAAAAACATATTTCTTAATCTATCTAAACATTATAAAATTGCTATATTAACGGGTGATAATACCGGTGAAAAAGAAATTTTAACACAAATTTTACCGACGAATTCTCAAATTTTATTCCACCAAAAACCAGAAGATAAACTCAAGTATATCAAATCACTACAAAATATTGATCAAAACGTAATGATGCTTGGAGATGGTTTGAATGACGCAGGTGCCTTGGTACAAAGCAATGTTGGTATTTCTGTTTCAGAAAATATTAACATATTCTCACCGGCATGTGATGCCATTTTAGACGCCACTAATTTTAATAAAATACCTGCTTTTATTGCCTTATCAAAAAAAACTATCTCGATAATAAAAATAAGTTTTGCAATATCATTTCTTTATAATATAATTGGCTTATTGTTCGCTATCTCTGGCAATTTATCTCCTATAGTTGCTGCCATACTTATGCCAATTAGCTCGATAACTGTAGTGCTTTTCGTAACTATTACTACCAATATTATTGCAAAAAAAATACTATATTAGCATTGTTAATTAAATGTTAATATATAAATTAAAAACATGACTTTTGTCATGTTTAAAAATGTCGACATTTCTTTTATTTGTTCCCAACTAAAAAAAACAAAAATGAATATTATATTCATGCTAATCATTGCAAGCCTTTTCATAGCAATTATCTTTTTTATATTGTTTATCAAGTCTGTCAAATCGGGTCAATACGACGATGTGTATACACCATCTGTTCGTATGTTGTTTGATGATGAATTAGTAAATGAAAATTCATCTAACAAAAAGACAACTAAATCTTAATTATTAATTAAACCTTTCAAATGGAAAAAGAACAATTTTATTACGACAACAAAATTGTAAAACTGTTTTTAACAGCAACAATATTGTGGGGTATCGTAGGGATGCTGGTAGGTGTATTGGTAGCATTTCTTTTTATGTATCCCAATTACTTAGGCAATTTACCTTGGCTCAGCTTTGGTAGATTAAGGCCTTTACACACCAATGCTGTAATTTTTGCCTTTGTAGGCAATGGCTTTTTTGCAGGAATGTACTATTCCATGCAAAGATTATTAAAAACCAGAATGTTCCATGATTCGTTGAGTAAAATCCACTTTTGGGGATGGCAATTAATTATTGTTGCTGCTGCTATTACATTACCTTTAGGGTATACGTCATCAAAAGAATATGCCGAATTAGAATGGCCTATTGATATTGCAATAACTATAATTTGGGTTATAATGGGTATCAATATGATTGGTACTATTTTAAAACGACGTCAACGACATATTTACGTTGCCATATGGTTTTATATAGCAACCTTTGTAACTATTGCAGTATTGCATATATTTAATAATTTAGAATTACCTATTTCTCCTTTTAAAAGTTATTCAATTTATGCCGGAGTTCAAGACGCCTTGGTACAATGGTGGTATGGTCATAATGCTGTAGCATTTTTCTTGACTACCCCAATTTTAGGGTTGATGTATTACTTTGTTCCAAAAGTAGCCAATCGCCCAGTGTATTCTTATCGCTTATCTATAATACATTTTTGGTCTTTGATATTTATTTATATTTGGGCTGGGCCTCATCATTTATTGTATACCGCCTTACCAGAATGGGCTCAAAATTTAGGAACAGTATTTTCAATCATGCTTATATTTCCATCCTGGGGTGGTATGATCAACGGTTTATTAACCTTACGTGGTGCTTGGGATAAAGTTAGAGAAAACCCAGTTTTAAAATTCTTTGTAGTTGCGATTACTGGTTATGGTATGACAACTTTTGAAGGGCCTCTTTTATCTTTTAAAAGCCTAAATGCTATTGGTCATTACACCGACTGGATTATTGGTCATGTTCATATTGGAACTTTAGCTTGGAATGGTTTTTTCCTTGCCGGAATGGCTTATTGGTTAGCAACCAAATTATGGAAAACAGATTTATATTCAAAAAAATTAGCCAATTACCATTTTTGGATTGGAACAGTGGGTATATTATTTTACGCCCTCCCGCTTTATGTTGCTGGTTTTACACAAGCATCTATGTGGAAACAGTTCAACCCAGACGGAACATTAGTTTACGGTAACTTTTTAGAAACGGTAACACAAATAATGCCAATGTATGCCATGCGTGCTTTTGGTGGCACCTTATATTTAATTGGATTCTTATTGTTAGCATATAATATAATAAAAACTGCCCAAGCAGGTTCAACCGTTGAAGATGAATTGGCAGAGGCCGCTCCATTAAAACAAATTTCTGCTGCAAGAGTTGCTGGTGAAGGATGGCATTCATGGTTAGAAAGACGAACTATTTTGTTCACTATATTGACTACTGTTGTTATTTTAATTGGTGGCGCAGTAGAAATCATACCCTTATTAACTATAGACTCCAATATACCAACTATTACAGCTGTCAAGCCATATACTCCGCTAGAGTTAGAAGGCAGAGATATTTATATACGTGAGGGATGTAATAACTGTCACTCTCAAATGATTCGTCCATTTAGGTCAGAGGTTGAGCGTTATGGTGAATATTCAAAAGCTGGTGAATTTGTTTATGACCACCCATTTTTATGGGGTTCTAAAAGAACTGGTCCGGATGTACATCGTATAGGAGGAAAATATAATGATAACTGGCACTTTAACCATATGTTAGATCCTAGTTCGACCTCACCGGGTTCAATCATGCCACAATATCCTTGGATTATATCCGATGATTTAGATATTTCTAAAACAGTTGCTAAAGTTAACGCCATGATTAAATTGGGTGTTCCATACACACAATTTGAACTTGACAAGGCGGTATATTTATTAAAAAGTCAGGCTGCTCAAATTGAAAAGAATTTAAGACAAGACCCTGAATTTGTTAAGAATTACGGTAATGCCAATATTCAAGATAAAGAAATTGTAGCCTTAATTGCTTATTTACAACGATTAGGAACAGATATTAAAGCAAAAACCGCAGAAAACTAATATTATGTTAAAATTTATCAAACACCATTTAGACACTATCGAAGGGGTTGAAATATATCCTATAATATCACTATTATTATTTTTTATCGTATTTACAACGATGCTGATAATCGTTTTAAGAATGCCTAAAAATAATATTGAAGAAATAAGTAATTTACCTTTAGAAAACGACTCAAAAAACAACACTCATGAGCAGTAATAAAAACTTAACTGGCTGGCAACGCTTCATGCAATTAATGACCAAAGCCAATGAATTAGGAAAAGAAGATGAAATAATGACCGATCATAATTATGATGGTATTAAAGAATTAGATAATGTATTACCACCTTGGTGGAAATATGGTTTTTATATCACCATCATCATTGCCATCTATTATACTTTTCAAGTATTTTATAATCCGGAAAATTACAATCAAAAAATGGAATATGAAGCTGAAGTTAAGCAAAGTAAAATAGAATTGGAAGCCTATAAAAAAGCAAATCCTGAACTTTTTAAAACAGATATTAAACTTTTAACCGATGCCGCTAGTTTGGAAGCAGGTAAAAAAGCATACAATACTTTTTGTGTTGCTTGCCATATGGCAGATGGTGGTGGTGGTATTGGACCCAACTTAGCCGATGATAAGTGGATTTTAGGTGGTGGGATGGAAATAATATTTCATACTATATCAGAAGGTGGTCGCCCAGGAAAGGGGATGGTTGCCTGGAAAAGCTCAATTAATTTAGAGCAACGACAACAAATATCTAGCTTTGTAATATCACTTCAAGGTACAACTCCTGCTAATCCAAAAGCGGCAGAAGGAGATATTATATGGAGTAAACAGTAGTCTTCACCAATCACACTTTCTTAAGTGAAACTACTGTGTTTTTGATTTTTTAATTAGTAGTAGAAAAGGCTATTTGTTATTTTTTATAACAAAGGCCTTTTCAGATTTATTAAATACTTCATAATGCAAGAGGACAATAATTTTAGAGATAGTATTGCAACCATTGATAAAGATGGTAAACGCAATATTATCTATCCAAAAAAACCAAAAGGTAAATTCACTGAGTATCGCAACTATGTAAGCTGGGTATTAGTGGCTTTTTTGTTCGCTGCTCCTTTTGTTAAGATTAATGGTCATCAATTTTTACTTTTTAATATAATAGATAGGAAGTTTAATGTTTTTGGACAACCTTTTTGGCCACAAGACTTTTACCTACTCGTGCTATCGATGTTAATTGGTGTTGTTTTTATCATACTTTTTACCGTTATTTTTGGTCGAATATTTTGCGGTTGGCTATGCCCTCAAACCATTTTTATGGAAATGGTTTTTCGAAAAGTAGAATACGCCATCGAAGGAGATAGAACAAAACAGATAAAACTAGATAAACAAGCGTGGAATACAGAAAAAATTTGGAAAAAATTCTTGAAATGGACTATATTTTTTATCATTTCCTTTTTAATTTCTAATGCATTTTTAGCTTATTTTATAGGTGGTGATACTTTGATTAAACATGTAATAGAAGGACCCATTAAAAATTTAGATACCTTTATAAAACTATTAATATTTACTGGGATTTTTTATTTAGTCTTTGCTTGGTTTAGAGAACAAGTATGTATAATTGTGTGCCCTTACGGAAGGTTACAAGGTGTTTTATTAGACAATAAATCCATCAATGTAACATATGATTATAAAAGAGGTGAAGGTCGTCAAATATTGAGGCACAATGAAGATAGAAAAGCAAACGAACTTGGAGATTGTATTGATTGTAAACTATGTGTTCAAGTTTGCCCAACCGGGATTGACATTCGCAATGGTACACAATTAGAATGTGTTAATTGCACTGCCTGTATTGATGCTTGTGACGAAATAATGGATAAGGTAGGTTTTGAAAGAGGGTTGATTAGATATGCATCTGAAAATGATATAGAAAAAGGTGAAAAATTTTCATTTAATAAACGAATTTTAAGCTATACTTTTATTTTGAGCATTATGCTTATCTTTTTAGTTACATTAATCTTTTTAAGAAATGATGTACAAGCTAATATCTTGAGGTTACCTGGGCAATTATATAGCACACAGGGAGATAGTATTAGAAATGTATATACATACAAATTAATAAATAAAACAAATGACACTTATAGTGATCTAAAAATCAAACTAATTTCACACAAAGGGAGCATCAAAGTTATTGAAGGAAAAGTTACCTTAGAGAAGAATAAATTACATGAGGGTACATTATTTATTAAAATTGCAAAAAAAGATATGCATTCCTCCAAAGAAAAATTAAAAATAGGAATCTATTTTAACAATGAGCTCATAGAAACAGACAAAACCAATTTCCCAGGACCAATACAGTTTAAATAGTTTAATTTTGCAAAATCAAACACATTGAAATGAAAATAAAAATTAATTGGGGTACAGGAATCTTTATAGCGATCGTACTTTTTATGTCATTTATACTTTATTTTTTTTATAGGTCGTTTTCTCCTGAATTAAAACATGATCTTGTTTCCGAAGATTATTATAAAGATGAATTACATTATCAGGAAGATATTGACAAATTAAACAACGCATTTAGGTTAGATCAAAATATTACTTTAAGTAACTCTAAAGAAGGTATCCATATTTTATTTCCAAATAATATGGATTATCAAAAAATAACAGGAAATGTTATTTTCCAAAGATTGTCTAATAAAAAATTAGATTTTATCCAAAAAATTAATTTAAGTGCACGGCATATAATAATTCCAGATAGTTTATTGGTTTCAGGAAAATGGATCATCAAGGTAGACTGGAATTATAATGGAGAAAAATATTTATTAAAAGAAAACTGGTATTATTAATTGGTTTTTCTTGATACAACTCGATTTTATTTTCAACAATTAAATTTTACAATCATTTTATATACGGCTTTCATATTGGGTTTATTAGGTAGTTTTCACTGTATCGCTATGTGCGGTCCAATTGCCTTTATTCTTCCAGTAGACAAAAATAACAAGGTAAAAATGTTTTGGCAAACTTTTCTATATCATGCTGGGAGGTTGTTTAGTTATGGTTTGATTGGTGTATTATTCGGTATTATTGGTAAAGGCTTATACTTATCTGGTTTTCAGCAAAGACTATCAATTGTTATTGGAATTTTAATGATTTTAATAGTAGTTACCCCAGCCACAATATTAAACAAACTAAATATTACCAAACCATTGTACACAAGCATTGGAAAAGTAAAATCCAAACTAGGACTTTATCTTAAAAAAAAATCGAATAAAGCAATATTTACCATTGGAATTTTTAATGGTTTTTTACCATGCGGACTTGTTTATATGGCCGTTTTAGGTGCTATTTCATCTGGCGATATCATTACCAGTGCATTTTATATGATTTTATTTGGAGCGGGAACCATTCCTATGATGACCGGTGCCGTTTTTTTAGGTAGTTTTATAAAATTATCTATTCGAAATAAAATTCAAAAAGCAATTCCTATATTTGTAATAATAATTGGCTTGCTATTTATATTAAGAGGAATGGGCTTAGGTATACCTTATATATCTCCATCTGATGCAAAATTGCACCTTTCTAATAACCCAAGTACTTGTATAACAGAATAAGATTTATGTCGAAAAAAATAAACTTAACCAAAGAAGACTTTGATTCAATAGTATCTCGTGAAGATCTTTATAGCATTATTAAAAAGAAAAATATCAATATAGATAAAGTGCTTGCTACCATTCAATATGAAAAAGAAAAAAATTATTTACAAATTGAATTGGTCAAGTTACAGCAATGGGTTAAAAACAATAAGAAAAAAATTGCAATCATTTTTGAAGGTAGAGATGCTGCCGGAAAAGGAGGTAATATACGAAGATTTACAGAGCATTTAAACCCAAGAGCCATGCGTTTGGTTGCCTTGAACAGACCAACCACGCTTGAAAAAGGGCAATGGTATTTTAGGCGCTACATACAACATTTACCCAATCCTGGTGAAATCGTTTTTTTTGACAGAAGTTGGTACAATAGAGCCGTAGTTGAACCGGTTATGGGTTTTTGTACAGATGAGCAATACAAACAGTTTATGATGCAATTATCTGAATTTGAACATATGCTGTATGAAGAAGGTACCGTAATTATAAAATTCTGGTTATCCATTTCAAAAGAAGAACAGGCAAAAAGATTTGATGCCAGAAAAGACAATCCGTTAAAACGTTGGAAATTTAGCCCTGTAGACCAAAAAGGACAAGAATATTGGGAAAAATATACAAAATACAAAGAGCTTATGTTTAATAAAACACATACTTCTTTCAGTCCGTGGACCATTGTAAAAACAAACAATAAACAAACAGCTAGATTGGAATGTATGCGTCATGTTTTATCTCGAATTGATTATGATGGTAAAGATGATTCTAATACACCTTTATTATCAGACCCAAATGTGATTATGCATTATTATCGCGCCATAAACAAAATTGATTAATTAATCTAGAATTAAAAAATGGATACACTTTCACCCAATGATGTAAAAAAATTAAATTCTAATAAAGGACTTACATCCTTATTAATCAATGAAACAATTAATTTACAAAAAACAATTCGATACGTTGATTATGAAAAGAAATTAAAAAAACTACAGGTAGAATTAATTAAATTACAAACTTGTATTATAGATAATAATGAAAGAGTAATTGTGATTTTTGAAGGTAGAGATTCTGCAGGTAAAGGAGGAGCTATTCGTAGAATTTCAGAACGAATCAACCCCCGTCATTTTCGAATTGTTGCACTTCCACGTCCAACAGAGGAAGAGCAGACACAATGGTATTTTCAACGTTATGTTAAACAGTTTCCAAAGGCTGGCGAAATCGTATTCTTTGATCGAAGTTGGTACAATCGTGCTGTGGTTGAGCCTGTTAATGGATTTTGCACGAATAAAGAATATGAAATATTTTTAAACCAAGTTAATGATTTTGAAAGAATGATTACTGAATCAGGTATTCAACTGGTCAAAATATATATGTCTATTTCTAAAAAAGAGCAAAATAAAAGATTTGACGAATTAAAAAACAACCCACTCAAACAATGGAAAATGAGCAAGGTAGATGAAAAAGCTCAGGATTTGTGGGATTCTTATACAGCTTATAAAAACAAAATGTTTGAAAATACAAAAAAAGGAGGTATCCCATTTAAAGTAATTAAAGCAAATCGTAAGACTGACGCTCGTGTTGAAGCTATTGATTATCTGCTTGATAAAATTCCGTATGATAAAGATAAAGAGGTATAAACGAATGTATCGATAAAATAAAATTAGTAAGTTGTGCGCATAAAACAAGAAATTCTCTTATATTTCGAAATCAATGGGCCTAAATAAATATTTCGCAGAACTTAAAAGACGACAAGTAATTAAGGTTGGTGTAGCATACTTAGTGTCTGCATGGCTTATTATACAGGTACTATCAATTATCCTTCCAACTTTTGACGCTCCACTCTATATATTAAAAACTATCTTGGCTATCCTAGGCATTGGATTTCCTCTAAGTTTAATTATAGCCTGGGTGTATGAGATTACACCGAGTGGCATTAAAAAAACTAAAACGATTGATCCTGAGACTCCAAAATCATTGCAAAAAGGCCGTAAGCTAAATAAAGTAATAATCATCACACTTTCATTAGCTATTGTCGTATTACTCTATAATCAATTTATAGATACAGACGACTCACAATTATCTAATACACAAATGGGTGTACAACCGACCTCTTTGGCTGTTTTGGCTTTTGAAGATATTAGCAAAGAAAAAGATCAGGAATATTTTTCTGACGGCATGAGTACTGAACTAATAAGTTTATTATCTAAAATGAAAGATTTGTTTGTTATTGATAGACGTTCTTCATTTACCTATAAAGGTACAAATGCAAATATTAAATCCATTGGGAAAGAGCTCCAAGTTAACTACATTATTGATGGTAGTGTACGTAAAAATAGAAATGAAATACGCATTGATATTCAATTAATAGACGCTTCAAACGGAGAAACAGTATGGACTCAAACTTTTAATCGCAAACTAGATGATATTTTTAAAATGCAAAACGATATTAGTTTAAAAGTAAGAGAGCAACTAAAATTACATCTTTTTAAGGAATATTCGAAACCTTCCATTGTCAATCCCGAAGCTTATTCATTATATCTTCAAGCAGATTTTCTATTTTTTAAGAATAAAGTTGAATTTATGGAAGATGTGATTAAAAATCTAGAAGAGTCAATAGCAATGGATTCAACATTTGCTCCGGCATATGTATTATTGAGTCGAGCGATATTTACATCTGCAGCAAACTATCAAAGAATACCTTTAATTAAAGGTCTTAAAGAGTCAAGAAAAGCCGCTGAAAAGGCAATCTTATTAGATGATAACAATGGTAACGCTTATGCAGCCTTAGCTAGATTAGATCTAAACCAAAACATGGATTTTGATTCTGCAAATTACAATATTGATAAAGCGCTTAAAATTAACCCAAATAATGCTTATATATTGGCTAATGCTGCTATAGTTAAAGGATTCTCTGGAATATCAAATAATCTTGTTGATCTTGTTAACGACCATAATAAGCTTCTTGAATTAAACCCAAAAGAATATGGATACTATAGGAATAAAGGTATTGTACAAATTTGGTTAGAAGATTTTGATGGAGCACTACAATCCCTAGATACTTATTTGCATTTTTACCCTTCAGCACCCTATGGTAATTTTCTTTTGACTAAAGTATATGTTGCAAAAAAAGAGTACCAAAAGGCTTTAGGTGCAGCAAAAAAAGAACCATTAGAACACATTAATTATTTTGCACAAAGCATAGCACTCTATGGATTAGGTAGAAGAGCAGAATCTGAACAATTATTAGAAAAATTTATTTCTTCAAATGATGAAAATGCAAAAGCGCTAATCGCAGAAATATATGCTT
>CAYPHN010000060.1:0-13651 GCA_964410265.1 uncultured Flavobacteriaceae bacterium
ATAAATACATAATTTACGCCACTTTATCATTAATTTTTATATTGATAATAAGTTTTTCACAGTCAAAAGAAACGAAATTTTATTATACTTACAAAGAAAAGATTCACCTAAATGAGCTTGATAACAAATTAATTGTAAGATACAACAAGAGTAAAAAACTATTCAAAAAACAAGTATCATCAGAATTAGGAATTGATGATGAATTTATGAAATGGAAAGACGATAGTACATGTGTTATAATCATTAATCCATTAAAAATGAATAATGTTAAAAGTAAAATTCTAAAACAAGTTGATATAAAGACACTCAATGTAATGTATTCTATTAATTCAGGGCTGGAAATGGGTGTAACAGATGAATTTGTAGTAAAGTTCAATAAGAATGTTTCCCAAAAGGAAATTGATAAACTACATAAAAAATACGGAGTACTTGTCGTAAAAACAACAGATATTTACCAACTATTAAAAGTGCCAAACGGTATAGATGCGTTAGAAGTTGCAAATAAATACCAAGAAAGTGGATTAACACGTTTTAGTCATCCGAACTTTATCTGTAATGTAGAACTACATCAATCTGTACCTAGCGATCCTTATTTTGTAAATCAATTTTCATTACACAATACAGGGCAAATATTTACTGATGGACATTCAGGAAATATTGATGCGGATATTGATGCCCCAGAAGCTTGGGGAATTACCAAAGGTAGCAGTGATATTATAATTGCTGTTTTAGATGCGGGTGTAACATCAAATCATCCTGATTTGCCTAATTCTAGACAAATCCGCTTAAATGGTAGTAATTTTGCTGATGGTAATGTTAATAATCCTTCACCAACGGCTGATAATAATCATGGTAACGCTTCTACTGGTATTATTGGAGCAACCCATAATAATCAAGGAATAGCCGGAATAGCTCCAAATTGTAAAATTATGCCTGTCAGAATTGTTAATACTGATGGTTCAGGAATTACTCCACAAGGAATCGCTGATGCTATAGACTTTGCAAGGCAAAATGGTGCTGATATAATATCAAATAGTTGGGGTTATGATTCAGATAATCCAAACTTTATACCAGTAATAAAAGATGCAATTATTGCAGCGACAACAACAGGTAGAAATAATAATAAAGGTTGTGTAGTGGTATTCTCGGCAGGTAATAACTTTGCTAATAACGGACCAGTTCATTTTCCTAGTAATGTTAATGTTAATGGAGTATTAACTGTAGGGGCATCAGATAGATATGATCAGAAATCATATTATAGTCCACTTTCTAACCCAAACAGTCCAAATAATCAAATAATTGATTTAGTTGCTCCTTCACATAGAGCATATTCAAATCAAATGCCAAATGAAACATTAGAGGCATGGTCGATTGATATACCTAATAACCCTGGTTATAATCCAGTAAAGAATACAGATGGAGGTAATTTACCAGTAGTTGGTTCATTATTACCCAATTCAGGTACAAATTATCTATCATATACAGGTCGGTTTGGAGGAACTTCGTATTCTTGCCCTCAAGTAGCTGGCGTAGCTGCATTAATGCTGTCAATTGACCCAGACTTAACTCAACAGGAAGTTTTCGATATACTTATTTCTTCCACAGATAAAGTAGGAGGTTATAATTATACTAACGGTTTTAGCAATGAACTTGGTAATGGTAGGTTAAATGCTTTTAAAGCTGTACAAATGGCTCAACCTATATTATTAGATGATGTAGATCAAGTATGTTTTGACATTAACACTACCATTAACCTAGACAATAGTCAAAATTCTTCTGTTACTTGGCAGGTTTCTAACAATGTTAATAAAATTTCTAGTAACAACACCAGTATAACAATTCGTTCAAAATATGCCAACTCTACAAGTACTGGCTGGGTAAAGGCTACTTTAAATGGAAATGAATTTACAGAAACATTTGGAGTGAATGGAAGTGAGAATGAAATACCTATGAATGTTACAGTTAATCTTGTAAACAATTATTTAACGATTACTATTCATGATGGTTCTGGTCAAACCCCTTATTATCTATATTTAAATAATGCTTATAAACTATCTACCAACTCTAGAACAATAACATTTCCTTATTATTACAATAGTGGAAGAATTGAAATTAGAAACCAAAACTCTTGTGAAACAGGTTGGAATTACGCTTTTTATACAGGGTTTTTTGGGGGTTCATATTATTCTAACTATAACGTTTTCCCAAATCCTGTATCAGAAACCCTAACTTTGAATAGAAAAGAGTTGACAATTAATGAAATTGCCAATTCAAATTTTGATGCTAATAAGAATAATGAAAAAAGTGAATTTGAGTTGTACGATTTCAATCAAAATTTAATATCAAAAGGTCAAATAAATAATCTCACAAATATAAATGTATCTAATTTTAAAAAAGGCAGATATATATTATTAATTATTACAAACGGAAATTATGAATCACATCAAATAATAATTAACTAAAAATGTAAGATAAGAGTATTGAAATTGATTATTTTAATTGTAAGCATGATTTTTTCGTTAACCGGTTGTAGTGATGATGACTCAAAATTAAAATAATTACTTCAAAAGTTATTCCTGATTTTTTTTGTTTTTTTAAGAAACAAAATATTCCCGAATAACTTTTCATTTACACACTTTATAGGATGCTACCAATAATATTTCATCGCCAAATTGAACTACAGCCAGTAATTGGTGTTTTTTTCTGTTCCACAACCAAGTTCAATCACATTGGCGAATTTGTATCTTTTCAAAACAGATTTAGTTACAAAAGCATCCAAATCTCTCGTTTTATTACCATTGGTATCATATTGATCGGCCCAAGCGTTAAATGCGTTTGAAATACTCATTTTTAAGGATTTTTTGGGTTTAATACCAATTTGTTTTTAGATCCTTGAATTTCCTCTTTATTCAATAACATTTTTACAAACTCACCGTTTAAATATTTTTGCGCCTGATCTTTATAATGTGGACTAAAAACATTGCCCGACTGACCCGTAGGTATTATTGCAGTACTATTTTCAACATCACTAAAATCAATTATTCGTCTAGTAGACGGACCTGCATCAACCTCATACTTTCCACTGTTATTGATCGTGAATATTTGATTGTTAATAACTTCATTACTTCCATTGGTAACAAACGGACCAACATTAAAATAATTTTTTAAAACTCCAATCTTATCAAAAGTATGTTTATGGGTCACACTAATCGCCTTATCCCATGTCCAGGTTTCTACATCTTCACCAAATTGATTTTCTAAAGCAGTAATAGATTCATGTATTGATTTGGTAAAAATTTCATCTCGGTTTTCTTTTACATTTTTAGTAGTAACATCATCCCACCAAATGGACTTACCATTTTTTATCTGTTTGGCAATTTGTCTTAAATATAAATGTGTATCTAAAAACTGTTCAAAACCTTTTGCTCCCATTTCATCGGCAAAAGTATTATAAATAAATCGATACAAAAACTTGGTGTAAATGGTTGGAGCCACCATATCACTACGGTAATTCCCTTCCCATTTTTTCAAAATCTCTATGGCTTTTTTCTCATTATTTGTTAAATTAACTTTGGTGATGTTTTCAATTATTATTGGAATTAATCCCGGCACAACAGATGATTGTATATCATTGACCATCAGGGCAACATCACTTTGTGAAAAATCATTTTTTGGTTTAAGTAATGTAACAATCCTTTTGGCTCTGTTTTCAGGCAAATAATAACCAGGATACATTATACCGGCAATTGAATCGGGTTGGTTATTTGCAGAATAAACATAATTCCAAGGTGGGTTTATTGCTTGAGGATTTTGAGAAAAATCAAGATATTCAAGTTGATCATCTTCTCCATTTGCCCCGTTTAAAATTAACTTTGTATTGATATTATTTTTATGTTTATATAATTTTGCCGCTGCAAACCATGCAATATTATCTTTGGCATCTCCGTACATAACATTTAATCCCGGAGCATAAATCTTAGAAACTGCTGATTTAAATTCAGCTAAAGAACTAGCATGAGCCATGCCGTAAGAAGCGTCTAACATCTTATTATCTAACTTTGTATAGATCCAATCCATGGCAATGGTATTTTCATTGTCATACAATTCCAAAATGTCATTCATTATAGGTCCATGTTTACCAATTTTAACTTCAAAAGTTACATCATCTCCGTCTTTCACTTTTATGGTTTCCTTTCTTATTTCATACGAATTATCATCTACTTCTTTATAAAAATCAACATCGTCATTTTCGAACATGGTCAACCCATAAGCATAATTTCTATTGTGCCCAAGCAGTGGGAAAGGTGTCAATGCCAAACTAAATCCATACATTTCGTAATTAGGAGTTATTATATGAGACTGATACCAAACTGCTGGTTGGGCAAAACCAATATGAGGGTCATTTGCAAAAATTACTTTTTTGTTTTTAGTTTTTTTTGCTCCTATTACCCAACTGTTGCTTCCAATAAATTGTGGTACTGGTGAATTATGCATAATCTCACTTACCGATGCCGAAATATTACTAGCTATACTGCTATTTTTAGGATTAAAATTATTTATTAAAGTTGATTTCGAACTTGTTTCAATTCCTAAATCACTCAAATAAGCAGTTCCTAATTTATCTTTTATATTGGTTAATAAAGGATCTGTAATATGGGCATTGGCAAATCCAAAACTCATGTATCCAAAAACATTGAAAACATCAAGTATGGTATATTTTTCTTTTTCAACACCTATTAGCATGAATTCAAGAGGGGTAGACCCACTCTCAATAAATTGATTGATACCATTTAAATAAGCAGTTGTTAAAATATATTCTTGTGAAGTGGTATCTAACAGATTAATACTCTTTTTAGCCGCCACTTCAATTCCAATACCTTTAAAAAATTTATCTGTTTTTATCAAATCTTCACCAAATATTTCAGAAAGTCTTCCTGAAGCAATTCTACGCATCAACTCCATCTGCCATAAACGATCTTGTGCATGTACATATCCTAATGATATATATGCATCATGTTGATTTTGTGCATAAATATGAGGTACACCTATATCATCAAAATAAATATTTACTTCTTCTTTTAAATTTTCTAAATGAAGGTTTCCACTATATTGAGGTTTATTACTTTGTACAAATAACCAAAAACCAATGGCAAGAAAAATAAAGATACCTAATATGACAATGGTGATTTTTTTTAACATATTATGAGAATTTTTACCAAATATAAGTAAAAAAAAACCTCCGTAAAATAGAGGTTTTAAAAAATCAAAATTTTAGTTAGCAGTATATTTTTAAATTCTTCTTCACTGTCTCTAATAGGTGCGATTTTCGGTGTAAAATCTTTTTAATTGGTATCTAAATTGTTTAATGGCCTGCAGTATAAATTATAGTACCTTATTTTACATCAGACTTAAGCAATGTAAATTATCAAACAAAAACGATTAGAAACAACAATAATATTTACATTAAACTTCATCCCAAAAACCTTTTTTTCTCAGTTCTTCAACAACTTTCTCAGCCTCTTTAGTAAGCTTAATCTTATCAACTTTTGTTGTTCTTGTAATTGGAAATTCTTTTTCTTCCGACCAAATTTCGAAATGCAACGGGCGTTTGTAAGCTGCAATATTTTTACTGTGTTCCTTAAGCTCTTCAATAGTAATGTTTTCACCGATTTTAGGTTTTACAAAAGCAAAGATTCCTTCGTCAAAAATCTTATGCTTAACTCCAACAATTACTGTTTGCCCAACTTTTGAATACTTTGTGATAAATGCCTGAACTTCATCTGGAAAAACCTGATATCCTTTTTGTTTGATAATAAATTTTGCTCTACCAGAAAGGTATAGGGCTTTGTAAGATCCCCTATTTTTAAAATATCCCAAATCTCCACTATACAAAATTCCTTCTTTTGAAATTGTTTTTTTTGTTTCATCAGGGTGATTATAATAGCCCATAAAAACTAAAGGTGAATGATAACAAACTTCTCCGTTCTCTCCATCAGGCAATTCATCACCAGCAGTTCTATCTTCATTCATTGGTTTTCTTATTGTGACTTTTGCAATATCATCAAAACTACACCCAACCTGTCCGGCCATTTCTTCAACAGTAATACCTTGAGGTGTAAATGTTCCAAATCCGGCAGTTTCTGTCATACCTAGCCCCGTGCCTATTTTCGGAGCCATTGTTTGCAATTGATTTAAGAATCCAACATCAACAGATGAACCTGCGTAGACAGCAAATTTCAAACTCGACAAATCATAAGAGTTATAATCGGGTAAATTCCACATCATTCTGAATTGAGTTGGAATTTGACCTAAAACTGTAACTTTGTGTTTTTCAATGGCTTTAAGTGAATTTTTAACATCAAATATTTTTAGAAATACAGTTGTTCCTCCTACAAAAAACATTGTCATCATTGTTTCAGTAACACAACCAACATGACTAGGCGGAAGATTTACCAAAACTCTGTCTTCTACTCCCATTAGCGTTCCTTTTGCTAAAATTTTATTTTGAGTTATCACATTTTGATGATTCATCAAAGCAGGTTTAGGCAAACCTGTTGTACCAGTAGTGAATATTATAAGAGCAGGTGTTTTTTCGGAAACTAGTTTATACGTTTTATTTAATTTTCCAGAAAAAATATCTTTTATCTTTAGCAGAATCAATTTTGGTTTTGACATCATTTTCTGAATTGTTATTGCTCCATCAATAGGTTTTTCTCTCTCAGGATTTGCTAATATTTGAACATAATGTTCTATATAATCACAATTTTTCTGAACATATTTCCCTATTTCATTAAAATCAATTTGAGGAGTTTTACCATGCAAAATATAAATCTTAGGTTTGATCTTATCGAGATCGCGTTTTACTTCCTCTTTTTTTAATCTTAGATCAAGCGGAGCAATTATTGCTCCAATTTTAAAACAAGCATACATTATAGCCGTATGCTCTGGAAAAAGAGCCAATTGAGTTGCAATAATATCACCTTTCTTAATTCCCATATCCAATAATTTCAAAGCAAAAAAATCAATCAATTGATTAAGCTTTTTATAGCTAAATACCCTGCCGTCTTCAAATTGAATTATTGCCTCCTTTTCAGGTGTAGTTTTAGCCCAATGCTCAATATAGTTGTTTAGTAACGGAAAATTTAATAATTCTGACATACGATATTTATTTTATTTTTATTTCTCCTCCCCTTATTACGGCTTGATTTTTATTATTCAAAACATCAAAATAAACGGATTTATCTTCTTTTTTTAATAATCTTACTGATATTGAATTTGGAGGCATAACCATACCCGTAAATTTTGCAGAAACAGATTCAATTATTATATTATTTTCTTCAAATTCTTTCTCTAAAATTAAACTTATAGCTTTTGAAAAAGTGCAAGTTCCTTGCAATATTATATCAGGCAAACCTATTGATTTTGCAAATTTAGGATTAGTATGAATTGGTGCATCAATCTCTGCTTTTTCAGCATAAAAATAAGGTAAGTTACTATCTATATCTATTGTTTTTTGCCAAATTGGTTGAGTTTCAATTCTAATAGATTTTGGAATTTTTTCTAGACACCTATCTTCCCCTAAACACTTTACCCCAAACATCAAACCCGTTGTGTATTCCTCTGCAATCAACTTATTATCTGCATAATAATTCAACTTTAGAGTCATTCTGGTTCCCTTTTTATGTTTTGAAATACTATATATTTTTGTCTTTACAATTATATTGGAATTTGCATCTGCTTTGTAATGAAATACAAAATATTCGGAAAGATGAACAATCGATTTTAAAATTTCATCATTAATTTTTTGTTCCAACAAATCATTTAGATTTTCAATAATTCGCCAACTTACTTTAGTATAATAAAGAGGATGCTGAGTTGTTTTTAATTTATCATTTTCAGAATTTGCTACAGCTTTATTGAAATTTTTAATATCTTCTTGAGTTTGATTAAATTCAAAATCAGTGATTCTAACCTTTATAAAATCCGTAGAAATTTTTAATCTTTTTCTAAATAAGAATTTTAAGTAAAGAATTATTTTATTCATTTTTATTCTAAAATTACACTTCTTGCAGTACGCAAAATGCGTTACGGAAAAAATGTAACATTTTTTTTCGTAATACTTTTTTATTCTACAGGTTTCAAAATCAATTTATCTTCACTCATTTCAATTTCATTTTTATTCAACATCATTTTTACAAACTCACCGTCTAAGTATTGTTGTGCTTGATTTTTATAATGCTTGCTAAATACATTACCTGATTGTCCTGTTGGTATAATTGCTACACTATTTTCAACATCACTAAAGTCAATAATTCTCCTTGTTGAAGGCCCAGCTCTAACAATATATTTTCCACTTCCATTGAATGGGAATATGTGATTGTTTATTACTTCATTACCTCCATTTGTTTTGAAAGGTCCAACGTTAAAAATACTTTTTAAAATAGGTATTTTATCAAAAGCGTGTTTATGAGTAACTGATAGGGCTTTGTTCCATGTCCAATCTTCAACATCTTTTCCAAATTGTAATTCTAAATCTGAAATAGCTTCGTGAAATGATGTAGTAAATATCTCGTTACGGTTTTCTTTTATATTTTTTGTAGTGATATCATCCCACCAAATCGACTTATATGATTCAATTTGCTTTTGAATTTGCCTTTTACTTAAATGTGTTTTTATAAATTGCATGAAGTTATCTTCACCCATTTCATCTGCAAAAGTATTTTCTAAAAATAAATATAAAAATTTATTATAAATAACCGGAGCTACTTCACTTTTACTGTAGTTTCCTTCCCATTTTTTTAAAATTTCTATGACTTGAACTTCATTTTCTGAAAGTTTTACTTTTGATATTTGACTCAATATAGTTTTTACATTTTTAACTACTACTGGCGATGTTACATCCATTCCCATATTTTGTATATCTTTTTTTGTGAAATCGTTTTTTGGCTTTAATAAACTCTCTATTCTCAATGCTCTATCTTCTGGCAAATAATAACCGGGATATAAAACTCCTTCAATCGAATCAGGTTGGTTATTAGCAGAATACACATAATTCCATGGTGGATTTATAGATTGAGGGTTTTGATTAAATTCTAAATAATCTACTTTATTATATTTTATAGAACCATCGATAATAAATTTTGAATTCACGTCTTTATCTCTTAGAAATAGTTTTGCAGAGGCGAACCACCCAATATTTCCTTTAGCATCACCATACATCATATTCAAACCTGGGGCATTAATTTTTGATGCACCAATTTGAAAATCTGAAAATGAATTTGCATGAGAAATCAAATATGACATCTCAAGAGAATTATTCTCTGCTTTTGTAAATACCCAATCCATTGAAATATTTTTTCCACTATCAACTGTAGAAATAAAATCATTTATTATGGGTCCGTGTTTTCCATCTCTTACTTTGAATGTAATACTATTGCCACTTTTAACTTTTATAGTTTCTGTTCTAACTGGATAGTTTTCATTATCAGATTCTTCATAAAAATCAATATCATCATTTTGAAACATGGTCATACCATAAGCATAATTACGGTTATGACCAAGCAGAGGAAAAGGTGTTAATGCTAAATTGAATCCATATATTTCAAAGTTGGGAGTTATAATATGTGATTGATACCAAACCGTAGGTTGCGAAAATTCGACATGAGGGTCATTCGCTAAAATAACTTTTTTGTTTTTGGTTTTTTTAGCCCCTATTACCCAGCTATTGCTACCAATAAATGGAGGTACGGGTGAATTATTCATTATTTTATTTATGCTTTTACTAATATTACCAGCAAAATTATTGTTAGAATTTCTATTGAAATTAGTAATTTTTGTTCTTTCAGGTCTTGTTAAAACAACAAGTTCTTTCATGTAGTCATCACCTAATTTATTTCGCAAATTAGTTAACAACGGATCTGTTTTAAAGGCTTGAGCAAAACTAAATGCCATATAACTTGAAACATAATAAACATCATAAATTGTAAATTCCTCTTTTTCAATTCCTGCAAATCTGTACTCAATTGGAGTCTTTCCAGTTTTGATAAATTGATTTATTCCATTTAAATAAGCTTGAGTTAATTTAAATTCTATGGCAGATGTATCTAATAATTTAATATTTTTTTCGGCAGCTTTGGCTAATCCTAACCCTTTAAACAGTTTATCAGTTTTTATCATATCTTTTCCAAAAATCTCAGATAATCTGCCTGCACCAATTCTACGAAATAGTTCCATTTGCCATAAACGATCTTGGGCATGAACATAACCAAAAGCAATATATGCATCATGCTTATTTTGCGCATAAATGTGAGGCACACCTATATCATCAAAATAAATATTTACTTCTTCTTTTAAATTTTCTAAATGAAGGTTTCCACTATATTGAGGTTTATTACTTTGTACAAATAACCAAAAACCAATGGCAAGAAAAATAAAGATACCTAATATGACAATGGTGATTTTTTTAAACATGATTTTGATATTTTTATCAAATATAAACAAAAAAAACCTCCTTAAATGGAGGTTTTAAAATGTTTTTATTTAGTAGTAGTCGTTTAAAACTCTTCTTCTCCTTCTCGAATAGGAATGTTTTGTGGTGTGAAATCTTGACCACCCCATAGGTCACCATTTTCGTCAACTTTACTGTAATCGTAAGCCCACCTGTGTACTTCAGGAATTTCTCCTGGCCAGTTACCATGCATATGTTCCATTGGTGCTGTCCATTCTAATGTATTTCCTTTCCAAGGGTTTTGTTCTGCTTTTTTTCCTTTTTTAATACTAAAGAAAAAATTTGCTAAAAATATTAGTTGGGCGAAACCTCCTATTAAAGCAAAGGCTGTTATTACAACATTGATTTGCAATAAGTCGTCAAATATAGGAAATGCTGAATTGCTGTAATATCTACGTGGTAATCCTGCTAAACCAATGAAATGCATTGGGAAGAAAACCCCGTAAGCCGATATGATAGTTATCCAAAAATGTAAAAAGCCCATATCTTTACTCATCATTCTACCATACATTTTTGGGAACCAGTGATAGACACCAGCAAACATCCCAAATAAAGCCGAGATACCCATTACCAAGTGAAAATGGGCAACCACGAACATGGTATCATGCACATTAATATCTAAGGCACTGTCTCCCAAAATCAAACCTGTTAAACCACCGGTAATAAAGGTAGAAACCATACCAATTGAAAATAACATCGCAGGGTTTAATTGCAGGTTACCTTTCCATAAAGTTGTTATATAGTTAAAAGCTTTTACTGCTGACGGAATTGCAATCAATAAAGTTGTAAATGTAAATACAGAACCTAAAAACGGATTCATTCCGGTAACGAACATATGATGACCCCAAACGATAGTCGACAAAAATGCTATCGCCATAATAGAACCAATCATGGCACGATAACCAAATATTGGTTTACGTGAATTAGTTGAAATTACTTCTGATGTAATACCTAATGCAGGTATTAAAATAATATAAACTTCTGGATGGCCTAAGAACCAAAATAAATGCTCAAATAATATAGGGGATCCTCCTTTATAATGCAATACTTCTCCTTGAATAAATATATCCGATAAGAAAAAGGATGTGCCAAAACTACGATCAAAAATTAACAATAATGCTGCCGAAAGTAATACGGGAAAAGATACCACACCAATAATAGCTGTTATTAAAAATGACCAAATTGACAATGGTAAACGAGTCATTTTCATACCTTTTGTTCGTAAATTTAACACTGTTACAATGTAATTTAATGAACCTAATAATGAAGATGCAATAAATATCGCCATAGACACTAACCATAATGTCATACCTAAACCTGAACCTGACATCGCTTGAGGTAATGCACTTAATGGAGGGTAAATAGTCCAACCCGCTGATGCCATTCCTGTATGAACAAAAATAGAAAGGAACATAATCAAACTCGATAAGAAGAACAACCAGTAAGAAATCATATTTAAAAATCCGGAAGCCATGTCACGCGCTCCAATTTGCAAGGGTATTAATAAGTTACTAAACGTACCACTAAGTCCTGCAGTTAATACAAAAAACACCATAATAGTACCATGAATAGTAACCAAGCCCATATACATATCTGGGGTCATGATTCCTCCTTCTCCACCTTTTCCTAAAAAAGCCTCAATAATGGTAAAACTCGTATCGGGATATGCCAATTGCAATCGAAATAACATGGACATAAAAACTCCAATTACTCCCATAAACATACCTGTAATAAGATATTGCTTTGCAATCATTTTATGATCCTGACTAAAAATATATTTAGTTACAAATGTTTCTTTATGCTGATGATCTGACATTTTAAAAAATAAATTTATTGGTTTGTTTTATTATTTGATTACTTGTGCTAATGTTTTTTGTTGACTTAACCAATTATTAAAATCGGCTTCTTCTTCAACAATTACTTTCATTTGCATATTATAATGAGAAGAACCACAAATTTTATTACACAATAAAAGGTAATCAAATTCAACAGGTTCCTTATCTAATCCTTTTCTTAATTCATTTATTGCTGTAAATTTCTCAACGGTATCTTCGTCTTGTCTCATTTCGCTGGTAGTAACCGATGGTGTAAAACCAAAAGTAGTTGTCATACCAGGAACTACATTTATTTGTGCTCTAAAATGTGGCATATAAGCCGAATGTAATACATCTTGAGAACGAAATTTAAAAATCACTTTTCTTCCTTTTGGTAAGTGTAATTCTCGCACAGGCACATCATCTTGTGCGTTTATATCTGTCATATCAACACCCATGGTATTGATTCCTTTAATAAATCTGACATTTCCAACACCCAATTGGTTGTCTTCTCCTGCATATCTTGCTTCCCATTGAAATTGTTTCGCGTATACTTCGACGATCAAAGGGTTTTCTGCATCTGAAAGATCCTGAACCATATTCCAAGTCCATAAACCATATATGATTAATGCTGATAATACTACTGTAGGGGTAACTGTCCACCACATTTCTAATTTGTGACTATCTGTATAAAAAGTAGCTTTTCTCCCTTTAATACCACGGTATTTGAAAGTAAAGAAATAAATTAAAAATTGCGTAATGAATTGCACCACAAAAATAAGAACCATTGTAATGATAAACAATTTATCAATATGTTCTCCTTCTAACGAAGCCGATAGTTTAGGTAATAAAACAATTTTATACTTATATATTGATATAAACATTAAAGCATAAATAAATACTCCCAAGCCTAGCATTAACCAACCATTAATGTTATTTTCTTTTTCGGTTGCTACTTGATTTTTTTTTGTTAAGCCTAATAATTTGAAAATTTGCCAAAAAGCAGTAGCTATTGCAACAAATACAAGAATAAAAAATAATGCTTTCATCAATTTAAATAAGTTAATTAGAGATTTTTATTTGGGCACAAATATAAAGAAAAATATTAATTATCCTGATATTAATCATGTTTTAGCCCAATTATTTTTTTCGATCCTAAGAAGCATAAAAAAGACCGTCAACTAATGACGGTCTTCTTATTTTATAAGGTTTCTTAAGGTGGGTTCTAAAAAATCATTTGCATTAAAATTTTCAGAATTTTTCAGAGGTAACTATAATTTTTGAAGTACTATCGAGATAATACAATAAAATTTTAGGCAGTATCTGGAAA
>CAYPHN010000061.1:0-910 GCA_964410265.1 uncultured Flavobacteriaceae bacterium
CAACTTGATTGGGTGATTATTAGCGAACCTGCCTGCGGCAGGCAGGCAGCATGTGACCGAATTAACAAATATTAAAGACACATGAAAAAGCTATTAATTTTATTTCTACTCATATCAAGTTTATCCTTTTCTCAAAGTAATACTAAGGTAGATTTAAGTAACCCAAACGGAACACTTTATACATTTTTGTATTTTTTAATGCCTGATTCTTATGATGTCAATAAGGCGTCAACTACGATAAAAGGTTTATCAAAAAAGGAGGCAAATAAAAAGGTAATTAAAATCAAAGCAGTGTTAGATGGTAAAGGTTTAATTGTTGATTTTGAACAGGTTACAAAAAATTCAAATTATCTAGATACTTTATCCATTGGAGATATGGCCATAGAGAAACCTTTAAATAGGTATGCACCATTTCCATTTCGCTTACCGGAAATATATGTTGAGAAAACTGGAAATAGATGGTATTTTTCGGACGAAACCATAGATAAAATAGATGCCATTTATTCAGATACCTTCCCATGGGAATTTACTTGGCTTGAAAAAAATTTTCCACAAGTATTCAATAAAACTTTATTTGGCATTTTAATTTGGAAACCTATTGGAGTAGTTTTAATCTTTATTATATGTTTGATTTTATATTTTATTTTAAAACCAATTATCTTCTTTATTCTTAAAAGTATTCAAAAACTATTTCTTAGAAAACTAAAGTTTAAATCCTTTGATTTATTACATGAGTTAACACGACCAATTGTGTTTATTATACTGGTTAGATTTATAAAAAAAATTCTTCCTTCCATACAATTATTAGAATTAAATACATATTTGATAACTGGTCTAAATATAGCAGAAACAATTTTTTGGATTTTTGTTTTCTTAAAATTAATGAAATTGATTATTAGTATTTATAATG
>CAYPHN010000061.1:920-13649 GCA_964410265.1 uncultured Flavobacteriaceae bacterium
AACTATAAAAAACCAAACAAAACTAGATAAACAATTGGCCCCTATTTTGAGTAAATTACTAATGGGTTTGGTTGTTTTTATTGGGTTTTTACATATAATTACCTTATTTGGTGTGGACCCCGCAACAGTACTTGCCGGAGCATCTATTGGTGGTATAGCCGTTGCTTTTGCTGCACAAGATTCTGTTAAAAACTTAATAGGTACTGTTGTCATCTTTTTAGATAAACCATTTAGATTAGATGATTGGGTGGTAATTGGTGGAGTTGAAGGATCTGTTGAGAGAGTTGGGTTTAGATCTACAATTATTAGAGCGGCTGATACTACTATTTTTCAATTGCCAAATAGTTTGGTATCTGAAGCTGAAATTAATAACAAAGGTTTGAGAATATTTAGACGTTACAGTACTGAATTAGGTGTTAGATATGATACACCTCCGGTTTTAATTGAAGCTTTCGTAAACGGTATTCGCGAAATTATCATAGCACACCCAAATACAAGAAGTCAGTCGTATAACGTTGAATTTAGTGGTTTTGGTGACTCAGCCTTATTGATTATGGTAAATGTCTATTTTAGTCATTTAGATTGGGGTGGAGAACAAACAGCAAAGCATAGATTTCATATGGGAATAGTGCGTTTGGCAGCAGCATTGGGTGTAGAATTTGCTTTTCCTTCTTCTACTTTAATGATAGAGCAATTACCGGGTCAAGAATCATTGGCAGCAAAATATAACACAGATAAAAAAGAAATAGACGAAAAAATTAAAGCAATTGTTGAAGACTTTAAAAAAATGGACCATTCAAAAGACCCAAAGGCTTCATCTTTACGGGGAGGTTAAATAGCCTTTATTGATATTTTTCTATATAGGCATTGATAACATTTTCAATATCAATATCTTCCCATTTACCCATTAAACTAAAATAATCAATAGGTAATTTTGTTTTTTGAGCCTTTAAGGCACCATTTGCGAATGAACGTTGTAATATGTCTTCTACAATAAAATCAAGCGCTTCACTTTCAGGATGATATTCGTTTTTTAGAGATAATCTAAATACAACTGCCGTAGAATTATACCAGAAAGCCTTCCATTTACTTCTGTACTCTTTGATCAAAGTGTACATGGTTTCACCGGTTTGCCTATGAATTAATTTAATGATTAACCTTCCTTCTGTTTTGGTTAGCTTTTTTAATTCATCAGTAAATTCGCCCTCCATATATTTTTGAATCTTACGAATGTGTTTTTTTCTTTTTCTCTTTGATTTTATACCTACCAATTCTTTGTTAATTTCAGAGAGTTTATCCGCAGCAAGCGTAGCAAAAGGGTATGCATTGTGTACTTTTTTATAATACCAATAATAGTATTTTCTTTCGGTAGTTGACTTAAATTCCCTATTTTTAAATACGATAATTTCATCCAACGGAATGGTAAGTGAATCGTTTTTAATGATATATAAATCATCATTTAAGTCCTCTTTCTTTAATTTTTTTTGAGAAAATAAAATAAAAGGAAACACCAATAGTAATATAAATAAACTCTTTTTCATTAAAATGTAGATCTATCAAAACTTCTTCAAAATTAATAATAACAATTGGAAAAACACGAATTATTCTATTTTTGATTCGATTCTCTTATATTATTCATGCTAGGGAAATAGAATATCTTAGATTTGATATATCTACGATTTCAATAAGATAATTTTTATAAATTAGTAAAAAAATATAAGTCATGGCAAAACAAAAAATTCTCAATAAAGAATCCATTCAATTTTTAGAAAAATATTTAAATAATGCGTCTCCAACTGGTTATGAATCAGAGGGTCAAAAAATATGGATGTCTTATTTAAAACCATATGTAGACACATTTATTACCGATAGTTATGGTACCGCTGTAGGTGTAATAAATCCAGAAGCTAAATATAAAGTGGTTATTGAAGGTCATGCCGATGAAATTTCATGGTATGTAAATTATATTACTGATGATGGATTGATCTATGTCATTAGAAATGGAGGAAGTGATCATCAAATTGCGCCTTCAAAAAGGGTAAATATCCACACAAAAAATGGTATTGTAAACGGTATTTTTGGATGGCCAGCAATTCATACACGAAAAGCAGGTAAAGAAGAAACTCCCAAACTAGATAATATATTTATTGATACTGGTTGTAAAACTAAAAAAGAAGTAGAAGCTCTAGGTGTTCACGTAGGTTGTGTAATAACTTATCCCGATACATTTTTTATTTTAAATAAAAATAATTTTGTTTGTAGGGCATTAGATAATAGAATGGGCGGCTTTATGATTGCTGAGGTGGCTAGATTGTTGCATAAAAATAAAAAGAAATTACCTTTTGGTTTGTATATTACAAATTCGGTACAGGAAGAAATAGGATTGCGTGGTGCTGAAATGATAACGCACACTATAAATCCGGATTTAGCAATCGTTACAGATGTTTGTCATGATACCACTACACCTATGATTGATAAAAAGAAAGAAGGGGAAACTAAATCTGGAGATGGTCCGGTGATTTCATATGCTCCTGCGGTGCAGAACAATGTACGTGAAATGATTATCGCTACTGCGGAAAAACATAAAATTCCGTTCCAACGTTTGGCTTCATCCAGAGCAACAGGTACAGATACGGATGCCTTTGCCTATTCTAACGGAGGTGTACCATCGGCACTGATTTCATTGGCCCTTAGATATATGCATACTACTGTTGAAATGGTACATAGAGACGATGTGGAAAATGTAATTAAATTGATTTATGAATCTTTATTGGCTATCGACCCTAAAAAAGGTTTTAGTTATTTTGATTAAAAATTATTATAATAATAAAGCCGATTTAAAGAGGGGAAATCGGCTTTAACAATCCAAATAAAATTCGTTTTGCGTGTATAATCCTGTTTATACAACACTTGTTTGTGCATATATTTTCTCATATAAAGATCGCAGTTTGGTGCTTTCTTTAACAACTTCTCCTACAATTATAATTGCTGGAGAAGATAATTTTTTATACTTAACTATTTCTAAAAGATTACTTACGTTGCCAGTACCAATTTTTTCGTGAGGCGTTGTTCCATTTTGTATGATGGCAAAGGGTGTATCGGCCTTATTATTTTCTAGTAAAATTTTAGTTATTTCTTTAATTTTATGCATTCCCATTAGTATAACAAGCGTTGCATTGGTTTGTGCAGCAATTTTAAGGTCTTCACTTAATTTTCTGCTGGAAGTACAACCTGTAATAACCCAAAAACTTTCAGATACATATCTCGCTGTAAGCGGAATACCAACACTTGCTGGTACCGCCATACTAGAGGATATTCCCGGTACGATAGAGATAGGTATGGCAAAATTATCAACATAATTAATTTCTTCAGAACCTCGACCAAATATAAATGGATCTCCTCCTTTTAATCGTACAACATGTCCATAATTAAAAGCATTTTCTACAATTAATGTATTGATTTCATCTTGGGTATATTTATGACAGCCTATTCTTTTACCTACAAATATTTTTTTGGCAGAAGGTGCATGGTTTAATAATTCACTACATACCAAAGCGTCGTATAAAACAACATCTGCATCTTGTAGGGCTTTTATACCTTTTACTGTAATCAAGTCTGGGTCACCTGGTCCGGCGCCAACCAATGTTAGTCTTGCTTCATTTTTCATTCTTTAAGGCATTTAATCTTAATTGATCTATTAAGGCATAAAAATTTTGTGTGTCTTTCAAATAACTATAAGCAAATTGCTCGGTTGGTTCGGTTGTTTTTATTTGATAAATAAGTGACGAAAATGATTGGTCTAAGGCAATCAACTCACTCTCTACAAAATATTGATCAAAGTCTTTTACAATCCCTGCCTGTGTGTTTGTTTTTAAGTTTTCACCTATCAAAACTGCTTTGGCAGTATTAATCAGAGCAGAATAATTATAGTAAATACTATCTGCCCATTGATTTAGTTTTATAGCTTCTTCCGCATTTTTAATTTTTTCTTCACTTTCAAAAAGAAGGGTAGTTACCAAATCAATAATTACACCCGCACATTCACCAACACCAATGGCTTTTATGTATGCTTCACTATGGCCCCAATCAATTAGATCTTCATTTTTTAAATTGCTTACATCCGACAATGGTTTTAATAACTGATAAAAGTAATTCTTACCTTGTCTGTTGTAATAGCTAATATATGATTCAGATGTTGCAGTGTATTTTTCGTAATCATTTAACAAAACGCGCAAAGCATCTGGCCCTTTTTTACTGGGTATCTTGATCACTTTATCTGCAAATTGACCTTTTCCATTGCCTAAGATTCCTCCTCCAAGAAGTACTTGAAGTCCTGGAGCAATAATTTTACCAGCTTTAATAGACATTCCTTGAAAGCCAATTTGAGCTATACTATGTTGACCACATGCATTCATACAACCAGATATTTTAATGGTGATGTCTTTATTATTTACATAATGAGGAAATTCTTTAGATAATATTTTTTCCAATTCTTTAGTAATACCTGTACTACTTGCAATTCCTAAATTACAAGTGTCTGTACCTGGGCAAGCTGTTATATCTTGGGTGCTGTTATATCCAATATTTACAAAATTTATTTTTTCTAATTCGTTATAAAAAAACGGCAATAACTCTTCTTTTACATGGCGTATCAAAATATCTTGACGCAAGGTCAATCGGATTTCATTTCCAGCATAAAATTTGATAAGGTCAGCCAAGACCCTCGCTTTGTTTGTGTCAAAATCTCCCAGCAAAACCTTAATACCAATAGCGTATAAACCTAGTTGTTTTTGTTGAATAACATTGGTGCTTTTCCAATGGTCATAGGCCTTTTGATCTTTTATCAATACACTGGGTGTTTGTGTATTAGGTATTACAAGGTTGTCGTTAAACTTACTAGTATCAATTGTAAAGGATTCGTAAGCCAATGCTTTTTGTTCATTCTTAACAAGTTGTAAAAATCCTTTTAAGCTTAATTCTTTGATAAGAAATTTCAGACGTGCTTTGGCCCTTTTATTTCTTTCACCATGCCGGTCAAAAACTCTTAATACACTTTCAATAAAAGGAATAATTTTATCAGTTTCTAAGAAATCAAAAACAACATCGGCATGTCTTGGGCCAGATCCCAAACCTCCACCTAATAACACTTTAAATCCTTTAATTAATTTACCATTGATTAATTCTGACTTTGCTATAAACCCAATATCATGTAAAAAGCTAAGTGCGGTGTCATCATCTGTTGCTGAAAAAGAAATTTTAAATTTTCTTCCCATTTCTTGACAAATTGGATTTCTAAGAAAAAATTTAAAAACGGCATCGGCATAGGGTGATACATCAAAAGGTTCGTTTACATCGATACCTGCTGTTTCAGAAGCGGTTATGTTTCTAACGGCATTACCACAGGCCTCACGTAAAGTGATATCATTTTTTTCTAATTCAGCCCAAAGTTCAGGGGTTCTGTCTAAACTAACATAATGAATTTGTATGTCTTGTCTAGTTGTTATATGTAATTTACCTGTAGAATATTCATCTGATACATCGGCTATTCTATGTAGCTGTTCTGCGCTTATATTACCAAATGGTAGTTTGATTCTTATCATTTGAACTCCTGCTTGGCGCTGTCCGTATACACCACGTGCCAAACGAAGTGATCTAAAACCGTCTTCGTCTATTTTACCATCTTGGTATAATCTAATTTTTCGATCTAATTCTATTATATCTTTTGCTACTACTGGGTTTTCAATTTCTGTTCTAAAGCTTATCATTATAATTTTTGTTTTGTGAATGAGGATTTATTATTTATATCTATAGATGTAAACCACATTCTCTTTTTTCTAAAACCTTGGTGGGGTCATAGTATCTTGTTTCATTGGTTAAGTCATATTTTTTTAAAAAGAGTTCCATTTCAAATTCTGAATAATAGAAAAAAGGACAAACTTTTAAGATACCTTCCTTATTAATAGATACTATATCAAGATTATTTCTAAATGACGTTTGTTCTTTTCTTAAATTAGTAAACCAAACATCTGGATTATGCTCTTTTAATGCCTTTTTAAAAGGATCTAACTTTACCTCTTTGGTAAAAATTTCATGTGCTTTGGTATTAATATCTGGAATTCTCATAGTGATATCTCTAAAGGCTGATGTTTGGTTTGGAACATAAATATGCATGTTTAAAGAAAGGGATTCAATTTGTTTATGCGCATATCTATATGTAAAAGGTGTATTGTAACCGGTATCGCACCAAATAACTTTAATATCTTGTTTAATTTGGTTTACGGCATATATTAAGGATGCTGAAAACGGACCGAAATTAGTAGTTAATATTGGTCTGTCAGCTATAGTTAAAGCCCAGTTAATAATTTCAAATGGGTCTTTATTTCTCAATAATAAGTTGCTCTTTTCGAGATCTAAACTTTTAATTTTTGATGCCATTTCATTTTTGTTTTTGAATATTCCAAACTCGTTCGTGTAAATAATATAAAATGAATTTTGTAAATATTTCAATAGAACCGATAGATAGTGCAATACTTAAAGTTTTGGTTAAGTACCATGATATTAGTATAGTATCTAGTGTGCCTATGATTCGCCAACTAATAGATTTGAGAAGACTTTTAGTACGTGAATCTTCATAGTTTATTTTAGCGGAAATAATTTTATCTAAAATCATTATTTTTAATATAAAATCTATAATCCTATCGGATATATAGGAATAATGGACAAATGTATAAAATAAATTTAAAATAACAAACTTTATTTTATTTCAAATTTTCTAAAGTAGTATTGCGAAAAATTTTAAGGGTAGAATCTCTTACTTCAATCATCAATTTATTTAAACTGCAAAGCGCTTCATCTTTACAGTCATCACACTTTTCATAATAGTTCAAACTCACACAAGGTAATAATGCTATTGGGCCTTCTAAAACGCGCATTACATCGGTCATTTTAATATCAGTTGCATTTTTTAACAGATAATAACCACCACCTTTACCTTTTTTTGAGCCTAAAAAACCAGATTTACGCATGGTTAATAAAATACTTTCCAGATACTTATGCGGTATATTTTCACTTTTAGAAATTGACGCAATAGACACAGTTTTGTTTTCATGTCTCGCAATGAAAGTTAAAGCTTTTAAGCCATATTTGGTTTTTTTTGATATCATAAGGAGTAATATTTTGTATAGCAATATTACAAATGTAACTAAAATGTTTTTATATTAATTTTTCATAATGAATAACTTATAAGTCTTAATTATTTTTTATACTTGATATTTCCTAATTCTATGGCAATTCCAGTCCTGGCAAGGATAGTAAAAATAAAGGCCCCCATTGCCCATATGCCAATGGTAACACCAACTTCTATGGCTGTAGGTAAATATTCGGCTATTTTCCCCCATGGTCCTGGAATAAATCCAGGAACAATTAAACCAAAGCCTTTTTCAATCCATATTCCCATAAAAAGTAAAGCACAGGCAAAATAAAGTACTTTTAAATTGTTTCGTAATTTGTGAAAAGTTAGAATAACAGTTGCGGTTACGTTCATGGTAATGGCTGTCCAAATCCATGGTACTAAGGCATTTTTTCCATGCAGTCCAAAAAACAAATAATAAGCACTTTCGCTATGGTGTGTTGGCGCATAGAATTCTTTAAATAATTCAGAAATTAACATAATAAGGTTGATTTGTGCAGCAACAGTAACTACCAAAGCAATCTTTTTTATTGTTTTATCTTCTATGTTAAAATCAGTAAACTTTTTAATTACTGCTAAGGTGATAATGATTAATGATGGCCCTGCAGCAAAAGCTGAAGCTAAAAATCGCGGACCCAATAAGGCGTTATTCCAAAACGGACGAGCTTGTAAACCTTGGTAAAGAAAAGCAGTTACCAAGTGAATAGCTACAGCCCAAAATACAGAGATAAAAACCCCCGGTATATAAATTTTTGGATTTGGAGTTTTACCTTGATAGCGCATAATTAAAATATAAAACGGAATAGATAAATTGATGAACAGATATCCGTTTAGGGCAAGAACATCCCAAGTTAACATCGAGTTGGGAAAATTAAATACACCGATAACTGGTAGCATATGCCATAACCTAGCTGGACCTCCCATATCTGCAATAACAAATGCAAGGCACATAAATAATGCTGCAACAGCAAGACCTTCACCAATTAAAACAGCTTGTTTAAAATCGATATCTTTTAATACATAGGCTGGTAAAACCAACATTACAGCCGCTGCTGCAACTCCAACTAAAAAGGTAAAATTAGAAATATACAAGCCCCAACTAACTCTGTCTGTCATCCCAGTAACACTTAATCCATATTCTAATTGTAAAGAATAGCAATACATACCAACAAGCATTATAAAGGTAAGTAATGCCATCCAAATATGATATGATTTTCTACCGTGAATTAAATAAATTAAACTGTCTTTAATTAAATTTTTTAGTACTCTCATTTATATTTTTTCAAAATAAAATTAATCCATAAAATACCAAAACTTAGGCTCTGTGCCTAAATCTTCTTTTAATCTAAATACCTTTTTATTTGCCAATACCCAACGAATTTCACTGTTTGGATCTAATAAATTACCAAAGATTCTTGCTCCAGTTGGACATGCCTCTACACAAGCAGGGTTTTTACCCGATCTAGTTTTTTGTATGCAAAAAGTACACTTTTCCATAACTCCTTTTTTACGAAGTCGGTTTCCTAAATAATGTTGGTCTTTATTAACTTCTTGTTCTGGTATTTCAGGGGTACTCCAATTAAACCTTCTTCCATCATAAGGGCAAGCTGCCATACAATATCTACATCCTATACACCAGTCATAATCAATTACTACGATACCATCTTTTTCTTTCCAAGTTGCCTGAACTGGACAAACTTCAACACATGGTGGGTTATCACAATGAAAACATTGTGTTCCCATATAAAAATGACCTGCAGCAGGTACTTCATGATAGTAGGTGTCATCGGCTTCGCCAAAATTTAACCCTTTGCCATCGTTCATTTCATGAATTCTAATGTATTGCATTTCCGACGCTCTGTCTTGATTGTTTTCTTCAACACATGCATTGACACAATCCATATAACCTTGACATTTAGAAATGTTAAAGGCATAGCCAAACAATACGTCATCTTCAGCATCCTTTGACGAGATGTTTATTTTTGTTCCGTTTCGTAACTCGTAGGATCTCACTAACCTGTCGACTGTTTTATTTTTTTCCTCATCAGACATCAACTTGTAATTGCCTTTGAAGTATTCTTCCCATTCAATTTCCGATTTTTCTTTACTTTCATTACTAGAACTAACACTACACGATGTGCTCACCATTCCTGCACCAATTGCCAACCCTGCGGTTATTTTTCTAAAAGCAGTGCGTCTGTTCATATTTACATCGAGTACTTGATCAATGCCATCTTTTGGTTTTTCGGCAGTAGCCTCATTGCAAGAAGAACCCGAAGAACAACCACAATTATTTTCCTTGCTATTCCATAGGTTTAAAGAAAACCATTTTTTAATTTCTGTATTCATGATTGTTTTACCTTAATTATTTGCGTTCTTCTACCATTTTTGAGTTGTATCGAGCAGGCCATCTTTTTTCAAAATTAGGTTTATGAGGGTTATGACACTCAACACAAAGCTTGGAAACTCTTGCTGTTTTCCAGCCACTTAAATTTTTACCATGGGCACCACCTTTCCAATCTTTTACTTGATTGGTATGGCATTGCGCACATAATTGATAGCTCAAGTTAAAATCAATTTTCTTACCTGTTATACTCTGTAAATTATTCATATTGTTATCGCTATGGCAAGATAAACATGACATAGTATTGGTATCTGCATGGTTTAATTCGATATCCCAATGTGCCTTTTTCCCAAGGTTTTTTGTTTGTAATTGAGAAATGGGTTTGTTATGACATTCCTTACAATCGTATAATTTTATTTTATTTTTTCTGTTTTTAATATAAAAATGAGGATCATTATCTGTTACAGTAACCAATTCAGAAACATCAAATTGACTGTTTAAAATAATACTATCTCTAGAGTAATTAATAGTTTTATCTTCAATTTTATCAATGATACTATGGTATTTTTCTTGCTTTTCTTTACAGGAAATTAATGTTAGTGTAAATAGCAACAATAGTATACTTAGTTTCAAATGCCTCATAATTTTAATTCTTCTATTTTTTCTCTCGATTAAAAATGCCAATATCTATAATTTTTTTGTCATTTATTACATGGCACTGTCTACAATTTATTCTATTGGGATGTGTTGTTCTAATCTCTTTTGGAGCGCTAGGCCCAGCATGACATGATAAACAATTTTCACGCAATTGAATTTGGTGAGGAATAATTGGAGGACTACCTTTTAAAGATTTGTTGCCAATACTCGGTCCTTTAGTTCTTATCCAATTTGTTGCTACAAATAAGCTATTCGTTTTTTGCGGTACATGGCATTGTCTGCAATTAATCTTTTCAGGATGGGGTGTTATAGGAGCAAATGCATTGTATTTTGGAACAAAACCGCCATTATCATGACACTTCAAACAACTGTTTGCGCCCATATTCAATTCTGTAACTTCATGAGGTATAGATGGTGGAGCACCATAAAAAGCACGATTGTTATAATAAGTTGTTAGGCTACGTTCGTGATTTTTATCGATAGGCATGTTCTCATATTCTAAAGCGTATTTAGACCTTTCAAAAACACCTTTTTCCGAGGGAATAATAAGTGTTTCGGTTAAATTATTAACCGGTACATAAGCTTCTTCATGTGATGTTTTATAACTGTAACTCCATACTGCAATAGTAGCAATCATTAATATCACTAATAAAAATAAGATAAATAATCTCTTCATTTTGTGTTGATTTTGGTTAAACTTTTTCAATTTTAACCGCACATTTTTTATAGTCAGGTTCTTTAGATATTGGGCAAAAGGCATCTAAAGTAACATCGTTAATCATCATGTTTTCATCAAAAAATGGCACAAAAACCTGTCCTTTTGTAGGCAAACCTCTTTCATTAATAGAGGCAGGTAAAATGGTAGTACCTCTTCTAGAAATAACTTTTACTTTTTGACCATTAGTAATACCGTATGTTGCAGCGTCATCAGGGTGTAATTCGACATAAGCATGTGGCATGGCTTTATGTAGAACAGGTATTCTTCTTGTCATTGAGCCAGTATGCCAATGTTCAATTACTCTTCCGGTGTTTAACCAAAACGGATATTCATTATCTGGTGATTCGGCAGGAGCTTCATAAGGTCTTTGCCAAATAATAGCCTTACCGTCTTTTTTGCCATAAAAATGAAAATCTTTTCCATTATCACAGGCAGGGTCGTATTTGGCATTAAATCTCCATTTGGTTTCTTTGCCATCTACATAAGGCCACATGGCACCCGATTGTGATTTTAAAACTTCCAATGGAGCCATATTGTGCTTTTTACCTACGTGATGTAAACGATATTCATTATAAATTTCTTCGTGGTGATTTTCTTTACTGTAAGGAAATAAATCTCCATATCCCATTCTTCTAGCAACTTCAATAGTTTGCCAAGCATCTGGCATTGCCTCTCCAGGTGGGTCAACCATTTTATCCCAGTATTGTGTTCTTCTTTCAGAGTTACCATACATGCCGCTTTTTTCTATATGCCAAGCCGCAGGTAATATAACATCAGCAACATCGCTGGTTGGGGTAGGAAATACATCAGAAACAACAATAAAACAACTGTCTTTTTTAGCTCCTTCGGTATATCTTGCAACTTTTGGTAGCGAAACCATTGGGTTGGTAGCTTGGGTCCACATAAATTTAATATCACCTCGATCTACGGCTCTCCACATTTCCGTGGCATGATAGGTTGGTTTTGATGGGATATTTTCTACAGGGACTTTCCATATTTTGGCAGCGCGCTCGCGATGCTCTTTATTCATTACAACGCCATGAGGTAATTTATGTGTAAATGTACCCACTTCTCTTGCTGTACCGCAGGCACTTGGTTGACCTGTTAAAGAAAATGGACCGTTACCAGGTTTTGAAATTTTACCTGTTAAAAGGTGTATGTTGTAAATTAAATTATTGGCCCATGTACCACGAGTATGTTGGTTTAGACCCATACACCAATAGGAAACCACTTTCTTATTTGGGTCACCATATAAATTTGCTAGATATTTTATATCTTTAATAGAGACCCCTGATAATTTAGATACTTTTTCAGGCGAATAATCATTTAAAAATTCTTTATATTGCTCAAAGTCTATTTTGGTTGGTTTGTCTTTAAATTTAAATTTATCTTCTGTACCATATCCAATATTTGTTAAGCCTTTGCTGAAATTACAGTGATTATTTACAAATTTTTTGTCTACCCAGCCATTGTTTATAATTTCATAAGCAATAGCATTTGCCACGGCAAGATCCGTCTGTGGGTTGAATAAAATAGACCTGTCAGAAGCCATGCTTGAGCGTGTAGTTCTTGTAGCAAAATCAATTATTTTAACTCCTCTTTTTAAACGTTGATCAAGCATACGTGAAAATAAAACTGGATGCATTTCAGCCATATTATTTCCCCAGGTAATAAATACATCTGCATGTTCAATATCTTCATAGCAGCCCATTGGTTCATCTGCTACAAAACTTGTTAAAAATCCGGTCACTGCACTAGCCATACAAAGTCTAGCGTTAAAATCTAAATTATTGGTGACAATCGCTCCTTTAATAAATTTCG
>CAYPHN010000062.1:0-13607 GCA_964410265.1 uncultured Flavobacteriaceae bacterium
TGGCAATTCAGCCCTGTGCCAAGAGCACAGGGATTTCTTGCCATTTCTTTAAACCTTTGTGCCTTTATAAAGTCAAAACTATATACAATGAATTACTTTAATCAGAAATTTAAAAACAATTGTCAAAATGAAAACAATTAAAGAATTTATTTTTTATGCAAGTCTAATGATTTTAACTGGTATACTGTTTTCTGGTTGTGATCAACAAAACTCACCATTAGATGGTGATGCGCTAAACAAAACATTAGAAATTGCAGTTACACAAGCTAAAATTGATGATGTAAATGAGGGTATAGATGATGTGGTTGACAATATCTCCATTGATTTTTCATCAGGAAACTTTAACAAGATTAATTTGTCGAAATCTAATACTAAAAAATCGTTTTTATTAGATTGTGTAGTCCGAACCACTATTGTCACTGAAACTGGTAAAAATATAACACTTGATTTTGGTGATGGATGTTCTACTAAAAATGGAAATATACTTCGTGGAAAAATCATCATTTCTGTTGGTTTTAATTTTAAAGAAAAATCAGCTCAACTTGATTATACTTTTGATAACTTTTATTATAATGATAAAAAAGTTGAGGGCACAGTTCATAAATATAAATTAAGAGTAAACGATAAAGGCAATCCAGAAGTAACCACAAACAGAGATGTAAAAATTATTTGGGAAGATGGTTCATTTGTGTCTGTACAAGCAAAGAAAAAAAGAGAATGGATAGAAGGTGTTAGAAACGGAAACTGGGGTGATAATGTATATTTAATAACTGGTTCTCGAACGATAACCAATAAAAATGGGAATGTTAGAACTTCCAAAATCATAACAGCTTTGAAAAGAAAGATGGCTTGTCATTTTTTAGTTAGCGGAATTGTTGAAATTCAAAAGAAAAACAAAACAATTATTTTAAATTATGGAGATGGAACTTGTGATAATTTGGCAACTGCAACAATAAACGGAGTTGAACATGAATTCAATTTAAAAAAGAGAAGAAAAGATTAATGTTTTTGAAAATAAAAAATAAAATTTCGGGCTTTTGCATTCTATCTTCAAACTATTTCACTACAACATCTTCAGTTTCGATTTTAGATAATAGTTTTAGTTTGCCATTTTCAAACAAATTATCTAAATCTAACAAATCTGCTTCTTTATTTTTTGGCTTATAATTATTATAATCTACAAAGCGAATTCCGTTAACAAATCGTTCATTATAGGCTTCTCGAAATCGTAAACCAAGTTCACCATTATCTTCTAAGTAAGAGTAAGCTAAATAATTTACTTTATAACCTTCTTTGGCTATCCAATACACAAAAACGTCTTCAAAATCATCTCCTCCTCCTTCTTGATTAAAAGTTACTTTTATTTTATAGTAAGCTTTTTCATTAATTAAAACTTCGCTTAATAGCTTTTTATTAACTGCTACATCATTTAAACCAAAAGGCAACACAGAAAAATAATGCACCGAATTTACAGATCTTGAATACTTTGGAGCCATCGTATCTGCAACTTTAATCAAAACATTGTTGACAAATCTTTGAAATCCATCGTTTGACAATACGTCTTTAATTGTTCCTATTGAACCTTTAAAATGACGCTCGTATTGATACATTCCGTTATTACGTTTCGCTACATAATGCTTATCTCTAAAATCAAACGCAATTGTAGAAACTTCAAACTTTGCTCCTCCCGAAACTTCTATTGCACTATTAATAATATCTTGAGTATTAAGCTGTTTTTCTTGTTTACAAGAAACCAATATTGTGCCTATTAAAAAGGGTAAGAATAATTTTTTCATTGAATAATTTTTTCATTTCCTCGAATTGCGATAGCTACACAAAGGAAAAATCATTATTAGTTAGTGTTTTTTTGTAAAAATAAATCAATACTATTAATTAATTCTGAAAAAAAGGTTAATAATTCTATTTTTTTAATATTGCAATAGCAACAATTGATGATGTTGCACACGAAATATTTCTAAAAAGAAGAAAGAAAAGAAGCACCTAATACAATTTAACTAAAAATATTGACAAATAAAAAAAAGCCCTTCCAAATCATAATTTGGAAGGGCTTTTAAAATTCTAATTGTATCTAACTTCGAATTGGAATATTTTGAATTAAATCAATATACAAATTAACCTGTTGTTTTAAATTTTTACGTTCAATTATTTTATCTAAAAAACCGTGTTCTAGCAAAAATTCGGATCGTTGAAACCCTTCAGGTAAATCTTTTCCTGTTGTATCTTTTACAACTCTTGGTCCGGCGAAAGCGATTAAGGCATTTGGTTCTGCAATATTTATATCGCCTAACATAGCAAACGATGCAGTAGTACCTCCTGTTGTAGGGTCGGTACACAAAGAAATATACGGTAGTTTAGCCTCAGCTAACTGAGCCAATTTTGCTGAAGTCTTTACCAGTTGCATCAACGATAAGGATGCCTCTTGCATACGAGCTCCACCGGATTTGGAAATAATTAAAAAAGGTATTTTATGTTTGATTGCATAATCAATTGCTCTTGCAATTTTTTCACCTACAACGCTACCCATCGACCCTCCTATAAAACTAAAATCCATTGCTGCAATTACCAATTCTTTTCCATAAGATTTACCAACAGCAGTACGAACTGCATCTTTTAAATTTGTTTTTTTATACGCCTCTTTTAAGCGATCGGTATATTTTTTAGTATCGGTAAATTTTAAAGGATCTTTAGAAGTAAGTTTGGCATTTAATTCTTTAAATTTATTGTCATCAAACAAAATTTCAAAATACTCAGCACTACCAATTCTAACATGATAACCATCTTCCGGACTTACATATAAATTAGCTTTTAAATCATCGGTGTCTATTACTTTTCCGCTTGGAGTTTTATACCACAAACCTTTGGGCACATCTTTTTTCTCTTCAGTAGGAGTTTGTATGCCTTTATTTTTTCTCTTAAACCATGAACTCATATAATCATCATTTACGAAGTCAAACTAAAAAAATCTAACCCTCTTTTTAACTATAAATTAGTTGGGCAAGATATAAAAATTATAGAGAATCTATTAAAATAGATTCTCTATATAAATATTAAAGTGTATTGATATTGTTCAGGTCTTCAAAAGCTTGTTTTAATCTTGATTTAAAAGTATTTTCCCCTTCTCTCACCCATTTTCTTGGATCGTAATATTTTTTGTTTGGAACATCGTCTCCTTCTGGGTTACCTATTTGCCCTTTTAAATAATCTTTCTTTTCATTCATATAATCTCTAATACCAGCCATATAAGCGTATTGAAGATCGGTATCAATATTCATTTTAATTGTACCATAGCCTATAGCCTCTCTAATTTCTTCTAATGATGAACCTGAACCACCATGGAAAACAAAATCAACAGGGTTGATATCTGTTTTATATTTTTCTTCTATATATTTTTGAGAATTGTCTAATATTTTTGGAGTTAACTTAACGTTCCCTGGTTTATAAACACCGTGAACATTTCCAAAAGATGCTGCAACAGTAAATTTATCACTTACCTTTAGTAACTCTTCATAGGCATAAGCCACTTCTTCTGGTTGTGTATATAATTTTGAAGCGTCAATGTCTGAATTATCAACACCATCTTCTTCACCACCAGTAATACCTAGTTCAATTTCTAGGGTCATACCCATTTTACTCATTCTTTCTAAATATTTTTTAGAAATTGCAATGTTTTCTTCTAAGGATTCTTCCGATAAATCAATCATATGAGAACTAAACAACGGTATTCCATTTTCTTTAAAAAATACTTCACCGGCGTCTAATAATCCATCAATCCATGGTAATAGTTTTTTGGCACAGTGATCTGTATGAAGAATTACAGGAATATCATAAGCTTTAGCCATGACATGTACATGTTTGGCTCCGGCAATAGCACCAACAACAGCTGCAGCTTGGTTTTCATTGCTCAAGCCTTTACCTGCATTAAATTGTGCCCCACCATTAGAAAATTGTATAATTACAGGTGCATTTAATTCTTTAGCCGTTTCTAAAACAGCATTAATTGTACTTGAACTAATTACATTTGCAGCTGGTAAGGCAAAACTTTTTTCTTTAGCTAATTTAAAGATTTCTTGAACAATATCTCCTGTAGCAACACCGGATTTGATTTTTTGTGACATTTTGTTTCTTTTTTTTGAATATAATTAATTGACAAAAATACGAAATAATACGAATTAGAAAGGATAATTAATACCTATATTATAAACAGCACTTCCAAAATTATAATTTACAAACCATCTATTATTTATTGGTAGGTAAGGTTCGAATGTTTTGAAACCAACATCAAAACGGAAAACTAAAAATCCGAAATCATACCTTATACCAATACCAGAACCTATAGCTGTGTTTTTTAAGGAACTAAAATTAATTAATTTGGCGGCATCCTCAAATAAGTTCGAATCGGTGATATCCCAAATATTTCCCGCATCAATAAACAAAGCACTGTGTATTTTTGATGTTAACCTAAATCTATATTCTAAGTTACCAACCAATTTAAATGTCGCAACATTAAATTCTAAAGTGTTCAACTGGGCTCCAGGTCCTAAATCAAAAGTTCGCCAAGCTCTTATTTCATTACTCCCACCTGCACTATAACTTCTACTAAATGGAATATTTGTCGAATTTCCATAAGGCATTGCTGCACCAATAAAAGTTCTGAATATCAGTATATTATCCTTTCTTAGTTCCCAATATTTTTTATATTCCAACTCCACCTTAAAGTATTGTGCAATAGGTAATCCAAATAATAGTTTTTGACCTATATCATTTTTATTTGGAGCAAGAGCGGTTGTTAGCCCTCCTGCTGAAACAAACCTCGCTGTGAAATAAGAAAAATTATTGTCATTTACATTTTTTCTTGAATTATAAACAAACGAATAGGCAATAATTGGCACTAAAACATCTTCAATCAAAATATCCCTTCTCTCATCAACATCAGCAACAGTATTAAAATCATTCGGATGTGTATTCTCATAATCATTTACAGGATCTAAAAAATCTTTCATGAAATCGTTTATTACCTGATCGTCTTTCACCAAGGTCTCCCCAAGAACATCTTCTGATACACCATTTAATTTATTATATTCTGAGTCGTATATAAAAAAGTAGTTGTCAATATTTTGATTTTTAATGTATTGTAAATTATACAGATCCAAACTATGACCTGTTGCTTTTGAACTTTTCCAAGTATAACCCATCCCTGCCGTAATGGTTTGCCTATCTAAACCAATATTTTTTTGAAAACTAAAACTCATATTCATACTAGTTTTGGGTATCATATGTTTCGGAATAATTGAACTTGTATTTATTGGAAACATGATTCGGGGAAACTTTAAGGAAGCTGAGGTAATCATTTCCCATGCGTTGAAAAAATTAGAACTATTAGAAGCATCATTGGAAACATTGAGAAACGACCCTTGAAATGAGAGTTCGAGCGTTTCTGACCCATTAAAGATATTTCTTCCCAAAAGAGATGATTTACCTAAAATACCAAAAGGTTTGATATTGGATGTGGTTGCATCTAAATCAAACGTAAGTGCAAACTTTTTTAAAGGTGTTAGATTAATATCTACATTTAATGATTCATCATAATTTTCAGTATAATTAATATCAACTGACGACGTAAATGTGTTTAATTTACGTATGTGATTTCGAGTTAAACTTCTTTCTGCCTCTTTAAAATAATTATTAGGCTTAATAAATATGGCATTTACCAAATGCTTTGGTTTAACTTTCATTTTTCCATAACTATAAAAATTATAACCATTGTACTTTATCGAGTCTTGATACTTTAAGCCTCGGTTCTTGATGGTAAAATCAGTAATAACATTTACTCTAGTAATATTTCGGACTTTATATGAAGATTTTTTAACACTATCATTTGCCATTATAATTCTATCCGGTATTTTAATCAAAACATCTTTATTGTAGTCGCCTTTAATTGAATCTGTCCAAAACCCCATACTATTTCTGGTAAAATAATAAATACCAGAGTTTCTAAATAAAGTGATCAAACGATTCTCTTCTTGATCAAAATCATCAAAAACAAATGCCTTTCCTTTTTTTATAATTGACATGTCTTGATGTAATTTGTAAATTGAATCTAAAACCGGTGATTCGATTTCTGTAGAAATCGAATCAATATAATATTGTTTATTGGTAGTTATCTTATAATCAATACCTATCTCCTTTTCTTTTATTTGTTTTGAATCAAATGTTATTTCAGCATCAAAAAACCCTTTTGAATGATAATAATTTGTAAGGTATTTAGTCGATTTTTTTGCCTTTGAAGGCTCATAAATAATTGGGGCTTGTCCTTTATTAATAAACCAATTGTTAAGTCCTAGATTTGTATTGTATATTACTTTTGTTTGTTTTTGCGAGAAAATGCGTTTATATGAATTGTGTTTTTTAGAATTATTTGCTACCCATTCTTTATAGGATTTTTCAAAATCAGGGTTACCAAAATTATAAAAATATAAAGATAGAGGAATTCCTAAAGCATTTTGATTTGGCTTTTGGATTAAAAATTTATCCAAATCGCCTTTTCTTTCTTTTTTATCATTTATATAAATTGTGTTTTCTTTTAGAAGATTTTCATTTTCCTGTACATATTTAATGCTATTACATGACGTTAAATACGTTAGTATTAACATAAAGAATAGTATTTTTGTGAAATAATGTGGCAAAAAGCAATATTTTAAATATATTTCAAAAGTAACACTATTTAAATGTTAAGCAAAAATCAAATTAAATTAATAACTGATTTAAAGAAAAAAAAAAGCAGAACCAAACATAATTTATTTCTGGCGGAAGGAATTAAAGTTGTTGAAGAACTTCTTGATTCAAAATTTAATTTGTATAAATTGTTTTACACTACTGATTATATCAATAAATTTTCAGTTGATAATATGCAATTAATTTCAAATAAAGAACTAAATCGAATAAGTGGTTTTTCTTCCCCCAATCAAATTATAGCCATTTTTGAAATTCCTGAAATAAAAGATCAAATAAATTCTGGATTGACTTTGGTTTTAGATGAAATTAACGATCCTGGAAATTTAGGAACCATTATTCGCCTATGCGACTGGTTTGGTATTGATCAAATAGTTTGTTCAAGTAATACTGTTGATTGTTACAACCCTAAAGTAGTTCAGGCTAGTATGGGATCCTTATCACGCGTTTCTATGCATTACTGTGATTTATCAATTTTTTTTAAAAAAGAAAGCAGACCAATATTTGGCGCATTATTAAACGGAACAAATGTTTATAAATCATCTTTGCCTAAACAGGCTGTTTTAGTTTTAGGCAATGAAGCGAATGGTATAAGTGACAACGTTTTAAAATGGGTTACAAACAAAATAACGATACCACAATTTGGAAAAACACAAAGTACAGAAAGCCTAAATGTTGCTATGGCAACTGCAATTTTATTAAGTGAATTTAAACGTTAGAATTGATTTATCGTTTGCCTAATCCGTACTAATTTACTTAACAAGTCTTCTAAATAATCTGATTTTAACATATTGGCACCATCAGATTTGGCAGTGCTGGGATCAAAATGAGTTTCTAAAAATAGACCATCAACACCTACAGCAATTCCCGCTTTTGCAATAGTTTCAATCAATTCTGGTTTGCCTCCAGTAACGCCATTGGCCTGATTTGGTTGCTGTAAAGAATGTGTAATGTCTAAAACTGTAGGTGCATAGTTCTGCATAACTGGGATTCCCCTAAAATCAACCACCATATCTTGATAACCAAACATAGTTCCTCTATCGGTAATCATGGCTTGTTGGTTACCACTATCGTGGACTTTTTTTACTGCGTGTTGCATTGCTTCCGGACTCATAAACTGACCTTTTTTTAAGTTTACAACTTTACCCGTTTTTGCTGCAGCAACTACTAAATCGGTTTGGCGAACTAAAAAAGCAGGTATTTGTAAAATATCAACATATTCAGCTGCTTTCGATGCATCTGAAATTTCATGAATATCTGTGACGGTTGGAATATCAAATGTTTTTCCTACTTTTTCAAGGATTTTTAATGCTTTCTTATCTCCAATTCCAGTAAAACTGTCAATTCTAGACCTATTGGCTTTCTTAAAACTACCTTTAAAAATAAATGGAATTTCTAACTTATTTGTAATCTCAACACATTTTTCGGCAATTTGCATGGCCATCTCTTCACTTTCAATTGCGCAAGGGCCGGCAAGTAAAAAGAAGTTATTGCTACCTAAATGTTTTAACCTAGAAATTTTATTTAAATCCATTATTAAAATTTTTGCAAATATACGATTTACTCCTTACACCCTAAAAAATAGAGATATCCCATTGTAACCGAATTCTATTCTCTTCGGTATATGGGCTACCTATTTTATTTGTTGTTAGAAAGGAATAATCCAATGTCAATTTATTTTTATGGCCTCTAAAAAACCAATTAAAACCAACAGTATATTCAAAATTATTATTATCTGAGATATTTATATCTGGATTATAGAATGCATGCCTTGTAAAAAGTTCTAATTTCTTGGGGATTTTTGAGAAACTATTGTGTAAAAAATATCCCAATTGGATGTAGTTTCCTATCAAAACCGTTTCATTATTGTTAACGGTATCATCTATGCCTTTATAATGCAACTCTTGTTCCCAAGAAAAACCTTTGTATTTAAAAGCTGTTTCAAACATCAATTGATCAATTTTATATTGTCCATCTACACCGTCTTCAAAACCAGGTAATTGTCCTCCTCCTCTTGATGAAAATCGGGTATATCTGCTTACATTTGTAACACCGGCAATTGCAATGGAGGAAATAAATTTTTGATGATTTTTTAAATCAGAACCTGTGAATTTCATTACTTTTCCATTGGGGTTCCATTGAAACCGACCCATATACATAAAAGTATTATCATCATTAGGCGTACCACCTCTGCCAGTACCTGAGAATATGGATACCCAATAATTAAAACTAGTAGCTTTTTTCCCTTTTAAGTTTCCATATAATGAAACTCCCTGTTGCCTGTCAATCGTAAACACAGAGTTTACAATTGATCTATCTACAGCCTCTTGTTTTCCTGATGAAATTATTCTTTCGCGTGAATAACGTGATTTCCATTGCCCTACTCTTAATTTTAAAAACGAATACTTTTCAATCATAAATCTAAAATCAAGTAAGTTGCCCCCAACAACATCTTGCTCTAAATAAAATTTGAAATACGGCTTGTAGGCATAACCTCCCATTTTAATCCTGCCTCTATTGATCCCAAATGTTGTATTTTGATCGAAGAAATCACCACCTAATTCAGAAAATTGATCAGAAGAAAATACACTTCTAAACTGACCTCTAAAGTCGATTTGTAATAAATAGGAATCATTTAACATATGAAACTCAAATCCTTTTCCTTTGGTCATATAAAAATCATTATTTTTTTCTTGACCAAAAAAGGATACTGAATAAAATAAAATAAGGATAGTAATAATTCGATTCATTTCGGATTTGTTAAATTTCTTAAGTATTTTTTTTGCGAAAATACTTATGTTATTTAATTTACAATCCTATACCTGTATTATTTAACAATCTGATAACATTAAATTAAACATTTAATAATAAAAAACAATTTTTTGAGAAATACAATTAAACCGAATCAAAATCACTGTAAACTGAGGCAATTAAGAGGTCAAATCTTGAAATAAACTTTCCAAACTATTTATTTTTTGGTGTAATAATAAAGTTCTTAATCCATTAGATTTGGCAAAATCAAAAATTACGGAACGCATATCTTTTTTTGTGTCAAAAGATAGTGCCCAAGTATTATCAAATATATTGTTAATACTTTCTATGTTTGGTATTGTTTTAAGAAGTTCTTTTTCCACGCGAAGGTCAAATTCTACCTCAATAATTTGTTCCTGGTTTTCTAATAAATCACTTAACTTTTTGTCAGCAACAATTTTTCCTTTATTGATAATAATTACTCTATCACACATGGCCTCTACTTCTTGCATAATGTGTGTTGATAAGAGCACCGTTTTGGTTTTACCTATTTCTTTAATTAAACTTCTTATTTCAGCCAATTGATTGGGGTCCAAACCTGTTGTTGGCTCATCTAAAATCAAAACTTCAGGATTGTGCAACAAAGCTGCAGCCAATCCTACTCTTTGTCTATACCCTTTCGATAATTGACTTATTTTTTTTCCCTTTTCAGGGGATAAACCCACCAATCCTATAACCTCATTTATTCTTTCATTAGATATGTGGTGAATATCAGCATGGAAATTTAAATATTCCTTTATGTATAAATCCAAATACAAAGGGTTGTGCTCGGGTAAATACCCAACTGATTTTTTAACATCTAAATCGTGGGTAAGTACATCAAAACCATTAACTATCACCGTTCCTTCATTTGCATTCAAATAGCTTGTTAAAATTTTCATCATGGTTGATTTTCCTGCACCATTTGGCCCCAAAAAACCCACAATTTCTCCACCTGATATTTTAAAAGAAACTTTGTTCAATGCTCTTTGTTTCCCATAAAACTTTAAAACACCCTGTACTTCAATGGACATAAATAAATTGATTTAATTTATTGCAAATTAACGAAACTTTGGATAAAGTTAATATTCAATTTATATAATTCCATAAAAAGAAGCTTCTTTTAAATACCAGATTCATTACAAAAGAAAATAAATGATGCATACTTTGTAATAAAATCACAAAAACACTTGGAAATAAAAAATTTATTTATAGATTTGCTGCCACATTATAAAAATTATGATAATACATTTTACATTTTTAACCGTTTCTATTTTTATTTTATAATAAAATGAGGCTCTATATGTAAATTAGTTAAATTAATATAACATCATAAAGTCTCGAAATTTTCGAGGCTTTTTTTTTATCAATACTTGAAATGAAAATAGCAATACAAGGTATAAAAGGATCTTTTCACGACATAGTGGCGAAACAATTTTTTGGAGATTCCATTGAATTGGTTGCGTGCATGACTTTTACTGAGATTCCTATCTTGTTAAAAAATAACGAAGTTGATAGCGCTGTGATGGCCATAGAAAATTCTATTGCTGGGGCTATTTTACCAAATTATGCTTTAATTGATGAGTATGATCTAAATATTAAGGGAGAAGTATTTTTAAACATTCATCACCATTTAATGGCTTTAGAAAATCAAAAACTAAATGATATCAAAGAAGTTTGGTCACACCCAATGGCCATTTTACAATGTAGAAAGTTTTTTAGGAATCATCCAAATATCAAATTGATAGAAGAAAAAGATACCGCTGAAGTTGCTAAAAGAATTCATGAAAAAAACTTAAAAGGCATTGCCGCCATAGCAAGTAAAGAGGCGGCAAATATATACAACCTTGAAATCATTAGAGATGATATTCAAACGATAAAACACAATTCAACACGTTTTTTTATTTTGGAAAAAGATTCAAACAATCTTAAAGGTAAGATTCATGGAACATTGCATAAAGCTTCTATAAAATTTATAACAAAACACAATAAAGGTAGTCTCGCTGAAGTTTTGGATATTTTTGCAAAACACGATATCAATCTTACAAAAATTCAGTCGATGCCAATTATTGATAAACCATGGAGTTATGCCTTTTTTATCGATTTAATTATTGACGATTTCAAATTGTATGAAAACGCTTTGCACTTACTCGGCAAAAAAGTAAATCATTTAAAAATATTGGGGGAGTACCATGAAAATGCTTTAAAGAAATGATAGCAATAGCGCAAAGATTAGAAACCGTTAAGGAGTACTATTTCTCAATAAAATTGAGAGAAGTAAGCGCATTGATTGCAGCTGGAAAACCTATTATTAATTTAGGAATTGGCAGCCCAGACTTAAACCCTCCTGTTGAAGTATTGGAGGCGTTAAAAAATGCTGATGTTCACGGCTATCAAAATTATCAAGGCATACCGGAGCTAAGAAAATCATTGGGTGACTTTTATAAGAAGCATTATGAGGTTAACCTTTCAAGCGATAATGAAATTTTACCATTAATGGGATCGAAAGAAGGCATATTACATATTTCTATGGCTTACTTAAATGCCGGTGATGAAGTATTAATTCCGAATCCAGGGTATCCAACCTATACTTCGGTTACAAATTTGGTTCAGGCTAAACCCGTTTTTTATGATTTAATCGAAGAAAATAATTGGCAACCAGATTTTGAATCTTTAGAAAAACTAAATTTATCTAAAGTAAAAATCATGTGGGTCAATTATCCACATATGCCAACTGGAAGTAATGCTGATGAAGATTTGTTTGAAAAATTAATTGGCTTCGCAAAAAAGCATGAAATTTTAATTGTTAATGATAACCCTTATAGTTTTATTTTAAATAATAACCCAAAAAGTATTTTATCGGTTAATGGTGCAAAAGATGTAGCCATAGAATTAAATTCATTGAGTAAATCTTTTAATTTAGCCGGTTGGAGAATTGGTATGGTGGTTGGTAGTTCAACATATTTAAATAATATTTTGAAAGTTAAAAGCAATATGGATTCTGGTATGTATTATGGAATTCAACAAGGGGCAATTGCTGCTTTGAATTTATCAGATGCATGGTTTGATAAAATCAACGCAATTTACACGAAGAGAAGGGTCGTCATATGGGAAATTTGTGACCATATTAATTGCGCTTATGATAAATTGAGTACAGGAATGTTTGTTTGGGCTAAAATTCCAAAAGAAAAAAAATCAAATGAGATTACAGATGAATTATTGTATAAATACAACGTATTTATAACTCCAGGAACTGTATTCGGTTCAAATGGTGAAGGGTATATTCGATTTTCTCTATGTGTGCCTGAAGACAAAATAAAAGAAGTATTAACAAGAATCAAAAAAACCAATTAGTATGAAACGAGCATATCAAATTTTGTTATATAAGAAAATAGCCTGCACGCAACTTGATTGGGTGACTAATAGCGAACCTGCTTGCGGCAGGCAAGCAACATGTGTCACCTATAAAAAATAAAGAAAGACATATGAAAAAAATCGCAGTTATTGGTTTGGGTCTTATTGGAGGATCATTGGCTTTAGAATTAAAAAAAAGTACTTGGGCAACGATTTATGGCATTGATAAAAATCAAGATCATTTACAAAAGGCTTTAGAGCTTGGAATAATTTATAAAAAGGCAGATATAAATATCGTATGTGAAGTGGATATAGTAATTATTGCTGTGCCTGTAAATATCATACCAAATTTAACGGCAAAAGTATTAGATTTAATTGGCGATGATACCTTGGTATTTGATGTTGGGTCTACCAAACTGGCAGTTTGTGACATGGTAAAGAAGCATCCTAAAAGGAAAAATTTTGTAGCATTACATCCTATTGCTGGAACTGAGTTCTCGGGGCCAGAATCGGCTATTTATGATTTGTTTACCAATAAAGTCAATATTATTTGTGAGCAAGATTTAAGTAGCAAAGAGATGATAAAAAGAGTAATTACTTTGTTTGAAACCCTTAAAATGAAAAATGTTTTTATGGATTCGGCAAAACAGCATGATAAACATATTGCTTATGTATCTCACCTTTCTCATATCAGTTCTTTTATGTTGGGTAAA
>CAYPHN010000063.1:0-13497 GCA_964410265.1 uncultured Flavobacteriaceae bacterium
CATATTTTAAATTGTTTTTAAACTTAAATAAAGCCTACTTTTTTGATAAAGAAACAGGCATAAGAATTTATTAAGTAAAGTTTTATATTAATTTTAAATAGATTGGCTTATGCATAATGATATTGTAGTTCCAGAAAATGAACAGTTACCCATTAAACAAAAAATCGCCTACGGTATCGGCGGATTGAGTGAGTTCTTTATTGCAAATCTGGTTCTCGGCTTGTCAATTCCTATTTTTGCCGTTGGCATGAAACTTGATCCTTTTATTCTAGGGCTAGTCATGGCCGGAACTAAGGTCATCAGCGCATTGGCTGATCCGTTCGTGGGTATTATCTCGGACAGAAGTAGATACAAATGGGGTAGACGAAAACCTTTTATCCTTGTTTTCGGTATCTTAGCGGCACTGCTACTGCCTTTTGTTTGGCTGGTTCCTAATGTCTCGGACAATCTTAAATTCATCTATATCTTTGTTATTTTATCGGTGTATTTTTTTTTTCATTCGTTCTATAAAGTCCCCTATGACGCTTTGGGTTATGAGTTGACTCCCAATTACGATGAACGAACCAAAGTTTTTGCCTGGAAGAATTATGTGGGCATGATTGGGGTGTTTTCAGCATCTTGGTTTTATTGGTTCACATTAAGACCTGTTTTTGGTAACGAGATGAATGGCGCTGCTATTTTGGGTGTCATTGGTGGGGCACTTATTATCATTGGCGCAATTACTGTCACTCGTGGAACCCACGAAATTGGTGAGCGTCAGGAATTGCACATGGATGAAAATAAAATTTCCATTAAAGAGGCACTGACCACCACCTTCAGTAACAAGTCTTTTTTATATATTCAGGGCGCCGTTCTGGTAGTTGCCCTGGCTACAGGAATCGATGCCACCATTGGCTCCTATCTACATATTCATTATACTAGTTCAGGCGATAAAGACTTGGCCTCTCTAATCGGTGGTGTCGGCGGCACTATTTCAACATTGTCTATATTTGTGGCATTGCCCTTGGCAGTATGGATTTCAACTCGTTGGGGTAAACGGGAAGCATCTATGTTTGGTATGGGTGTTATGCTTATTAGTGCGGTGGCAACACCCTGGTTACTCAATCCTGTTTTTCCTTGGTTGGCAATCATACTTTGGGTTTTAAACACCTTTGGTTCACAATGCTCAAACGTAATATACGGCTCAATGGTAGCCGACGTCTGTGATGAAGATGAACTCAAGACGGGTAGAAGACGTGAAGGTAGTTATGCTGCGGCTAGTAGTTTCCTCTTTAAATTTGTACAAGTGTTTGTGTTAATCATAAGTGGTGCGATGCCGCGACTCGCAGGTTATGTAGATACCTCAATCGCTCCTAACCTGGAACAACTCGAATTTATGAAAGTGATTGTTTACAGCACCAATATCGTCGGTGTCTCGATCGCTATTTACTTTCTTTATTTTTATCCCTTAACACGTATACGCTGTGCCGAGATCAAAAAACAATTGGATGAAAGACATTCTAAATTATCACACGAATCGACACTCACAGAAAATTAAAAAACTATGTCATATTAGTGAGAAAAGTTATCATAATAGAACTTTTAGGAAACCAAAAGCATATCCATGTTGAATATAATGATATTGAAATTATAGCAACGTTTAGATCTGAAGTTGAAGTCAAACTTAATTCATATTTTAAATTGTTTTTAAACTTAAATAAAGCCTACTTTTTTGATAAAGAAACTGAGTTAAGAATTTATTAGATTAGTATCTAATAATGTATATAAAAAAAGACCCCTCCTTTAAAGTAAAGACCCTTATTCAAAATTATTTATTGAATTACTAATCTTTGTGTACTTGTACCCAAGTCAGATTTTATTTTAACCAAATAAATAGATGCTTTTAAATTAGAAATATTAAAAACTTCTTCACTATTAAAGTTACCAGTAAAACTTTTTACTTTTCTACCAAGTATATCATAAATTTCTACACTAGTTGCAGCTTTATTCAACTTAAAAATACCATAGGCTGGGTTTGGGTATAAAGTGATGCTGTCTTCAATATCAATATTATCAACAGATAAAGTAACTTGACTAATACCATACACTTTAAATTCGCCCGGTTGTAAACTTATGGTTGCATTAACATTGGTTACATTTATAGATATATTGTCATTTAGTAAATCATACCAAGTTCCTGTTTGCTGAAATGCAGGATCTATGCTTTGTGTGGTTACTCCAAAATTACCTATGATAGTAATGTGCTCAATGTTTGGGCTGGCAGTATCATCCGTTAAATGAATTGTTTTTAAACCATCTGTACTTGCAACATTCATGGTAAAATTATCAGTTCTAAAAATATCTTCTTGCTTTTTTAATTTTATCAATTTAGTCCAAGCATCATATAAATCTTTTCTATCGGGTTCATCAAAATAATTCCATAGAATAGGTTTGTTACCAGTTCTTCCATTATAATTAATATCAATATCATAACCTAATTCGCCAAACTGCCAAAACATTTTAGGACCGGGTACAGTAAAATAAAATGCACCCGCTAACTCCATTCTGTCTAAAGCAGTTGCAAGATTTGTTACATCATAACTCCCATTGGAATTACCGAATTCTAAATTTTTATACATGAGGCGTTGCTCATCGTGGCTTTCCATATAACTTACATTGGCAGGTACAGACCAGCCTCTGTTAAGGTATGATATCCACGAAAAGTCAGATTTTCCACTATCATGATAACCCATAGTTGCTTCATTATAATTAAAATTATGGTTGCCCCAAACCATAATACCTTTACCTTCACCCAACCGATAATTTACCCATTCTGTTTCTTCAGCATTTGTACCTAAATGTTCAAAAATGATATAAAAATCAGGGTCAACAGCCCATTGGTAATCTGCATATTCTTTTAGCACAGCAACTCTATCCGCTTGAAAGGCATTTGTACATGTTTCATCAGAGAGAGTACAGTTTTGTGTAAACCCTTTGGTTAAATCCCATCTAAAACCATCAACTTTATATTCTTCAATCCAATATTGTACAGTTCTTTTTACATAGTCTTTAGTGGCTTGTTGGCTGTGATTAAAATCATTAAACACATTATAAGAATGTGTAGGTGTAACATTAAAAAACGGACTATCATTACTTGCTTGTCCTCCATAACCACCATTATCTGTATTCCACATTCTATAAAACGGATTTTGACCTGTTGCTTGATTATGAACAACATCTAAAATAACAGCAATACCTCTTGCATGGCATTCGTCAATAAATTGCTTAAGTGCTGTTGATGTACCATAATATTTATCTAATGCCATATGAAATGAAGGGTTATATCCCCAAGATTCATTATTATCAAACTCACTTATTGGTAAGAACTCAATGGCGTTTATGCCTAAATCTTGTAAATAGTCTAATCTGGCTTTAACGGCATCAAAACTATGTAAGACATCAAAATCTCTAATGAGTAATTGATAAATTACCAAATCGGTTTTTGCCGGTGGTTGAAAGTTTGTTATCTGCCAATTATAAGGTGTGTCACCAGTTCTCAATAGTGTTACTGCATGATTTGTTTGTCCTGCCGGATATGCAGGTAGGTTAGGATATGTAGTATTATCTATAAAACCATCATTGAATTCATCTAAAATGGTAGTTGAATATGGGTCTGCAATACGAATAGCCCCATCAACCAAATATTGATACATATGGTTTGTTTGTGGTGTTATACTGGTAAGTTCAATCCAAAAACGATCTTTAGCAGTATCTTTTTTTAATAAATAATTATTGTCAACCTGCCAGTTATTAAAATCGCCTATCAGATGAACAACATCTTTACTGGGAGCATATAAAACCAGTGTAGCCTTAGTGTTATCATTTGTATCTAAATTTAGACCATCTTTCATTCCCGCAGGCACAGCTTGCTCTGTAATATTTACAATAACTTGAAAAGTATCTGAAAGTGTTTCGCCACCATTTGTAGCTTCTAAAATATAATTTGTATTTTCTGTAATATTTGTATGATTAAAACTATAAGATGTTGTATTATTTGAAGTATTTATTGTAGTACCATTAGCTTTTAACACAAAATCGGCAGTTAATGTAGCCGTTGCAGTTATAGATAATGATTCTCCGGAATTTAACAGTGAAATATTTTGAGTTGGTGAAGTTAGTGTTAATTGAAAAGCGCCTACATTAAAAAAGAAGTCATCACAACCGTTATCTTTAAATTCTTGTGAGCCATTTTCATTTCTAAATACCATTCCCATTTTAGTAGCATTAGCTGCTTGAGTTGCATCTAAACCATAATAGGTTTCCGGTGTAATGGTAATACTCCAAGTACCATCATTATTATTTGTCAATTCTCCAACTCCATCATCTAGCCCCCAATTACCTACAACATTAAATCCCCAAGCATTAGAGTTGTCACCTAAACCAGAGTGCAAATATACTTTAGCAGGGCTACTAAAACCATTACAATCAGTAGCTGAACTATTGGTGTCAACAGTTATTGTAATTGATTGATTTACATCAAAAGGTGTGGGTGAAATTGTTACTTGACTATTTACAATATAAGCTGTTAAAAGTAGTAATGGGAGTAGAATTTTTTTCATAATCAAGAAATAAATTTAAGGCTGTTTATTATGATACAAACAGCCTTTTGAAGAAATTATTAGGTTAATTAACTTTAATTGTTCCATCATTAAAGTTAACTATAATTGTATAAGTTCCTGCATCGGTAACTTTTATATTTTGTTCAGAATTTTGTTCTAAAACCTTTGATGAAACTTGACTTTCTCCCCAATCATTACCCCAATCACCAGCAACGGGAACAAATTTAAATTCATCACCTGCAGATAGAGCCTGAGAAATTTCAAATATCCCTGATGACGTTTCGGTAAACTGAGGGCTACTTGCATCATTACTCCATCCATTAAAGGCTCCTACTAAATATAAATTAGCAGGTACTTCATTAACGCTTGAAACTGTATACGATAATGTATTAAAATCAACTGCAACAACATATTTACCAGCAGCGAAACCACTTAAATTTTGCTCATCATCTTGAATAATTCTTCCTAAATTATTAGGGTCTTCTCCCCAATCACCATCCCAACCGGTATTTTGTGGTAAGAATTTAAATTCAGCTCCATCTGGTATATCAATAATAGTAGAAAATATTCCAAGACTTGCTTCTCCCATAGGAAGTGACGTTCCAGGATCCCATCCTGTTAAAGAACCTACTAAAAATAAGTTGTCAATAGAAGAAACCTTATAAGTTAATGAATTATAATCAACCGTAATTAAATATTTACCTGCCGTAAGACCACTAATATTTTGCTCACCATCTTGAATTAAACTTCCAAGGTTATTAGGATCTTCACCCCAATCACCATCCCAACCGGTATTTTGTGGAAGAAATTTGAATTCAGCTCCATCAGGTAGATCTGCAACAATGGTAAATACATTTTCTGCACTATTAAAAAATGGCCAAGAAGTCGCAGGGTCCCAATCTGTTAATGAACCTACCAAGAAAAGTTCTGTAGGTGCAAGTAATTCTTCAACTTCAAAAGTAAAAGTATTTAAATCTACCGATATCTTATATTTCCCAGCTGGATAACCACTAAGATTTTGTTCACCATCCTCAATAAGATTTCCTGCATTATTAGGGTCTTCACCTAAATCACCTTCAAAATCAATATTTGTTGGTAAAAACTTAAATTCATCTCCATCAACAAGATCGACAGTTATTTCAAATAAATTTAAGTCCAAACGAGTCATTGGAAGAGCTTCTGCAGGTGTCCATTGAGGATCAGTTATAGAACCTACTAAAAATAGTTCCTCAAATTCAACTGTAAAAGGTGTAAACAAAACTGTAATAGCTGTTGTTACTTCACTATCATTAGAAACTTTAATTTCCATTTTATTGGCTTCATCGGCATTGATACCCATTACATCCAGCAAAAACGTATTTAGTTCTTCAACTGTCATACTAAAACTATTGCCATCTGAAGTTCCTAAAAGAAATGGTATTTCAAACTCAGTCCCTGCCTCAGCAATTTCTATATTGTATGTTGGTCCATTACCACTAGAATCATTCCAAGAAATAAACAAAGCTGTATTAGATAGGTTTGTATCATCTAAAACTACCGTTGATCCATTACTTGGCGTAACAATTTCAAAAGATTCTGCCTTTGGCAACAATTCAAAATACGCATCATCATTACAAGAGTTAAAACCTATTGCAACAATAAAAAGAACAAATATTTTATATATATTTTTCATAATGTTATTTTAATTAATTTTTAACTAATGAATAAGTATAGTCTCTAGGGTTACTTAAATCTAAGGTAACTGTATAATTTCCTGCAGAAGCTACGGCAATATTATCGCCTCCTTCATCCAAAGATCCATCACCTCCATTATCACCAAAATTCAATGCCCAATCATCATTTGCTCTAAATTTAATTTCACCGACTATTAAGTCCAAAGTAATTTTCAAAGTGCGTGTATCCGGATTATAAGTCATATCTTGATCACTATCCCAACCGTTAGGAGTGGCAGAACCTATTAGACCCCAATTCGAAAGAGAAATTGAATACGTAAGAGCATCAGTATCTGCTTTTACTAAATAATAACCAGCAACATCTGCAATACAATTTACTTCATCCTCTTCAACAAGTATCCCAGTAAAACTTCCATCGTCACCCCAATCAACACTTTCATTCCATACAAATTCGCCATTTTGGTTTCTACCTATAAACTTATATTCTCCATCTAACCAAACATATCCTTCATAGTCAGTTTCACCAAAAGCAGAGGCTGCTAATAATGGAGCCGTTGGCGGATCCCATCCTTGATGATTTCCAGGGACTGCAATTGAAGGTAATTCAGTTGTAAAAGGTGTAATAAGAACTGTAATTGGTTCTGATATTTGAGGGTTACTTCCTTCTCCTACAGTAGAAATAATTCTAATATCCATACTTCCTTCAACAAAAGGCGATAAACCTGCACCGACTACTTTACTATTAAAATCGCCAACTGTCCAAGTCATAGTTGTACTTGAAGTCGAACCAGCTAGAATAGGTTCTGCAAAATCAGTACCCGATTCAGCAAACTCAACATTATAGGTGATTTCAACTGGAATATCATAATTTGCTGTATTCCAAGCAAGTACAAAAGCCGTATTTAATTGGTCTTCTTGCGGATTAAGCACTTGTTTAAAACCAGATTCTGGAGCTGTTATTTCTCCACTTCCTTGCGGATTTAATACATATAGCTCTTCATTATCTTCACAGGATGCTGCAGTGATAATAAATACTAATAAAAGTAATAATTTATATATTTTCATAATTCTTATTTTTTTAATTAGTAACCAGGGTTTTGGGTTAGTGTTGGGTTAGCAATAATATCTGCAGATGGAATAGGATAAATATCTCTAAAACTATCTGTAGTTGTACCTGCCATCACGCCACCTTTCCATGGCCAAACACCTTGATCAGAAAATTGACCAAAACGAATCAAATCGGTTCTTCTATGACTTTCCCAAAATAATTCTCTTGATCTTTCTTCTAATACAAAGTCTAAATCTAAATCACCAGAAGAAATATTACCACTCGTATCACCATAAGCTCTTTCTCTAAGCATATTTATATAGCTTACTGCAGTTGCAGCATCTCCTCCACCTCCACGTAAATTAAGTTCAGCATACATTAAATAAGCATCTGCTAATCGAAAAACGGGGAAATCAATATCAACAAATTCGCCAGAACCATCTGAACCTTGATTGTTATTTATGTCCATATTACGATATTTCGTAACGGCATATCCATCAGTAAAAGTAAACGGGTTCTCTATTTCTAAATTTTGTCCTTCTGTAAAAAACATGGCTCTAGAATCTGAATTACCGGTAATATCATCAAATTTCTCAACAAAAACTTTAGTAGTACGTAAACCGCCCCATCCATTGCTCACACCGAAATCAGCAGCATTCATGTCTCCTCCAATAGAAGCATGTGTTAGATAAGTTGTACCACCATATCCAGTAATATTTATACCATCGAATAAAATAGAAAATATTGTTTCGTTTTGAGCACCATTGCTTCCATTATCTGCCAAAAATAATTGTGAATAACTTGAAAACAATTTATCAGAATCTCCATCTTTATGTATTGAATACCCAGCACCAATTACTTTATTTACGTAGTTCATAGCATCATTATATCTTGCTGTACCGGTGTAAACTTCGGCATTCAAATATAAATTTGCAAACAACATCCATACAGCTCCTTTATCAGCTCTTCCTGCTTCATTTTGACGCGCACCTATTAAGGTACTTTCAATCGCCAACAATTCTGATTCGATATAATTAAAAACATCTGTTCTTGACTTTTGTTCCGGGAAAAAGTTTCCTATAATATCGTCTTCTGTAACAAAAGGAATATCTCCGAAAAAGTCGATACCATGCCAATAACTCATAGCTCTCATAAAACGAGCTTCAGCTCTAAACACTTGTATATCTGCTTTTAAATTATCAACTACACCTCTACTGTCTAATTTAGCATCGGTAGTTTCTCTTAAAAATTGATTTACCATTCCTATTTGAAAATAAACTCGGTAGTACATCGCTCCAATAAATTCATTAGACGGTGTCCAAACATGATTGTGTATATCATGAATAGTACCATCATTCCAAGCAATAATCGCTTCATCTGTACTTAACTCTTGCATGGTAAAAAGCAAACGGACGTAGTTAGAAAAATTTCCATCAATACCCTGAATATCAGCGTCTCCAGAATCTTGTCCATTAATTGCCCAGCCACCGTATATTTTTGCTAAAAATTGCTCGTATGATTCTGGATTTACAAAAGCTTGCGCTTCTGTTTGTTCAGTAATAGGATCTTTGTCTAATTGATTTTCACATGAAGCAAAAAATAATACAATTATTAAGCTAACTATCCCTATATAAATTTTATTATTAAATTTTATTATTTTCATTGTCTTTATATTTTAAAAGTTAACATTAAACCCTACCAAGAAAGTTCTTGGTCTTGGATAAAAATTATTATCAATTCCTCCATTTATTTCTGGATCTAATCCTTCATAACCCGTAATCGTAAATACATTTTGAACTAAAGTGTAAATTCTTAATCCAATATCTCCGCCTTTCAAATTATTAAAACTATATCCTAAAACAATATTGTCCATTTTTAAAAAAGAAGCATCTTGGATATAATAATCTGACCATAATTGAATTTCTTGAAAGCCAGTATTCAAATATGAATCGTCTACATTTCTATTTGTACCTAAATCACTTAAATTTGTAACAGATGCTTTCGCTGCAATATTATTATAAGCATAATTTCCTAAACTAGCACGTAAAGTAAAGTTCAAATCCAAATTTTTCCAGTTCATATAAGAAGAGAAACCAAGTAAGTAATCAGGATTTGGGCTTTGATATACATATTTATCAGCATCTGTGAATTTACCATCTTGATCTCTATCTACATAAACTCCATCAATTGGGTTACCATTGTTATCGTATACTTGTTTAAAAACCAAAAATGAATTTTGTTCTTCTCCAACTTTTTGTGTTTGTATGGTATTACCAACACCCCCACTGATTTCTCCTGTAGCAAGACCTGGTGAACTTGGATCGTCAATTGTATTTAGTTTTATAATCTCATTTTCTAAATAAGTAGCATTAAATCCAACATTCCAAGTAAAAACATCCTGTTGTACGATATCTGCATTGATAGAAAATTCAATACCACTACTTTCCAAATCTCCAATATTTGTAAATAAACTATTTGTTAAGTTAGATCCTGCCGGAGGAGATACTGTACTTAAAACATCACTAGTTTCTCTCTTGAAGTATTCAATCGCACCAGTAATTCTATCATTTAAAAACCCATAATCTAAACCAATATTATAAGTTGTAGATGCTTCCCATTTAATATTTGCATCATACCCTTCAGGTCGTAAAGTGTTTACAAATCGATTTCCAAATTGGTAACGTACATTGTTTTGACCTGTTGTATATACAGGTAAGTAACCAAAATCATTTTCTATTTCTTGTTGCCCTGTTTCACCATAACCTAAACGTAATTTTAAAGTTGATATAGCTTCTGAATCTTTTAAGAATGCTTCTTCGGAAATATTCCAAGCTACAGCACCAGATAAGAAATCACCCCAACGATTTTCAGGAGCAAACCTTGAAGATCCATCACGCCTATAAGTAAAAGTGAACAAGTATCTACTATCAAAAGTATAATTTACACGTCCGAAGTAAGATAGTAATGCATTGGTTGTTGCAAATACAGTTTCATCAACCGCGCCAAGCCCAGTAACGCTTTTAGAATCATTTTCTCTATAAAAATCTTGAAATGAATGACCTAACATCACATCTACTTTATGTACATCATTAAAAGTATTTACATAATTTACATAAATATCTGCTAATGTATTTCTCCTTAAACTTGAATAAACTCCATTTGATCCTTTAGAGTCAAAACCTCCAGCAGAAGTTTCAGGAGAAAAAGTTCTACCCGAAACTTTAGCATAATCAAACCCAAAATTAGCTACAATACTTAAACCATCTAAAAATGGTAATTTATAATCAAATTTTGCATTACCAATAAACCTATCGGTAGCTGCGCGGTTTGTATTTTGTTCTAATAATCCTAATGGATTTCTAGGAGCTAAACCTGCAGGAGAACCATCAGCATCCAACCACTCCCAATAACCACCATAATTTGAATTTCCACTATAAACTGGTTGTGTTGGATCAAATCTTACGGCAGAGTCTAAAGCGCCACCATCAGCAAAATCATCACCTGCAAATGAACCTCTAATATTAAAATCCATTTTTAAATTATTATCAAATAAGTTTTGTCTAAAATTTAACGATGCACTTTTTCTATCATATAAAGAAGTTTTTAAAATCCCTTCTTGATATAGATAACCAATTGATATTCGATATGAAGAATTATCAAATCCTTCAGAAATTGTTAAATTATTATCTGTAGCAAAAGCAGTTTGAAATATTTGATCCTGCCAATCAGTATCGGCATCACCCAATAATTCAATTCCTTCAGGTGTTCCTGTTGCTTGAATAGCTGATCTAAACTCATCTGTTGACAATACATCGACTTTGTTAAATCTTGTTCCTAATGAAGAACTACTACTAAACCCTACTTTCATGTCTTGATTCATTTTACCCGATTTGGTAGTAATTATAATTACCCCATTGGTTGCCCTTGAACCGTAAATTGCAGTAGCCGAAGCATCTTTTAAAATAGTAAAACTTTCAATATCATTAGGGTTAATGGTGTTTAAAGCTGGGCCATTTTGATCAATAGGAACTCCGTCAACAACAATAAGCGGACTATTATTAGCGCTTAAGGATGAATTTCCACCTCTAATTTTTATCGTACCACCTTCACCTGGTCTACCACTAGGTGGTACTACATTAACACCGGCTGTTTTACCGGTAATTAATTGTTCTGGAGAACCAAAAACACCTGGATTAAATTCTTCAATACCTACTTTTTCTACAGCACCGGTGGCATCTTTTTTGGTTGTTTGGCCATAACCAATCAATATCACTTCGTCTAAACTCTCCGTAGATTCTTTCATAGTTACTTGCATATTATCGCTAGCGGTTAATTCAATTTTTTCATATCCTACAAAGGAAAATACCAATACTGTATTTGCATCCTCGATCTTTAATTCAAAATTTCCATCAAAATCGGTTGCAGTTCCATTGGTTGTACCTTTTACATTTACTGATACCCCTGGAAGTTCCATTCCTGTGTCATCTTTTACATTACCGTTTATTACATCTTGAGCCGACATAAAAAGAGGTAAAATAAATAGAATCCCAAGGACTAATTGTCTAATTTGTTTCATAAAATTAATTTAAGTTTTGAGCATTAATTTTTAATAAAAACTTGCTGTTTTTTATATTTCACTCGGTGAATGTATATATTTAACATTAACTTAACATGGATAAAAATCACTCAAAAACTTGCGAAAACGTTTTCGTGTTGATAACTTTTTTTACGAAAACGTTAGAGTTGGGAATGTTTTTTTCCTTCTTTTTGTAAAATTGTAAAATATGTGCTTAAAAAATCAAATATTCATATTATAATAGTGGTAAAATATATTATGTGTTATTCAATAAATTCGTTTAATTTTACCTTCGATTAATTGTTTATTATTATGGTTTAAAACATTCTTAACTTTAATTATTTAATTAACAAAATAAATATAATTAGCGATACTAAAGACCTGTTTAAAAAAATAAGAAAATACACATGAAACAAAAAATAACACTCAAAAAAATTGCCAAAGAGTTTGATGTTTCAATATCAACTGTATCCAAAGCACTAAAAGACAGTCATGAAATAAGCACTGAAGTAAAAGAAAGAATAAAAGCTTTTGCAAAATATTACCACTACAAACCTAATAGTTTAGCTTTAAACTTACGTAATCAAAAAACAAAAACAATAGGTATTATTATCCCTCAAATTGTACATCATTTTTTTACAAAAGTTATTAGCGGTATTGAACATATCGCAAACGAAAAAGGTTATAATGTCATGATCTGCATGTCTAATGAATCTTATGAAAAAGAAGTATTGAATATGGATATGCTTGCCAATGGTATTGTTGATGGCATCATTGTTTCAGTAGCAAAAGAAACTGAAAAAAAAGAAAACTATTCTCACTTTAATGATTTGATTAACAATGGTATCCCACTTGTGATGTTTGATAGAGTTATTGATAAGATTCATTGTAGTAAAGTTATATCTGATGATTTAAACGGAGGGTTTTTAGCAACAAAACATCTATTGGATATTGGTTGTGAAAAAATTGCAATTTTAACTACACCTGACTTTGTTACCGTTGGAAAGTTACGTAAAGAAGGCTATATCAAAGCGCTTAAAGAAAAAGGGTTAACTATAGAGGATGATTTAATAATAAAAGTAAATGAAAAGCATGATATAGAAGATCAAATAAAAAAAATATTTAAGCTTAGAAACCCTCCAGATGGAATATTTGCAGTAAATGAAATTTACGCTGCAATCGCTATGAAAATTGCAAATAAAAATGGGTATCAGGTTCCTAAAAAAATTGCGGTAATAGGATTTACTGATGGTTTAATTTCTAAATATTCATCTCCTTCATTGTCTACAGTTGCACAACATGGCTATCATATGGGGTTAAAATCTATAGAACTTTTATTGGATGAAATAAATAGTCAAGACACTGATTATCAGTACAAAACTAATATAATTGCTACGGATTTAATTATAAGAGAGTCTACAAAAAAAAATAATTAGTAAATCTTTATTTATTTTTTATATATATTTGCCTCATTATTAGTAATTATTTCACACTTGCTAGTTTTTTTATACTTCACAAAAATTAGATGAATTTTTCATTATTTATCTATCTATTATTGTATTATAGGATTTAAATATTGTTTTCGTAATTTTACGAATACCT